>NZ_JBHWZJ010000222.1:0-11725 GCF_042728415.1 Streptomyces sp. NPDC060198
GCCCCGGCCGGTCCGAACGGACCGTGCGCCGGGGCCGCCGCGCGATGCGGGACAAGGCGAGGAGGCCCGATCGCCAGCCGCCCGTGCGCCGTTCGTGCGCACGTGTCTCCCCGCGTCCGTCCGTTTGTCCGGCCCCTTCGTGCCCGCCCGGTCGGTGACCACCCGTGAGAGTGAGGCCCTCCACGTGTCTTGACGTGCCGAGAGAGCTCAATGCATCATTGAACTAGTTCATTGGTTCTACGGGAGGTGAGGCCATGGGGTTCGCCTTCCGTATCGATCGGCGCAGTGGCGTCCCGAACTACGTCCAGATCATCCAGCAGGTGCAACAGGCCCTCCGGCTGGGTCTGCTGAAGCCGGGCGACCGACTGCCCACCGCGAGGGCGGTGGTGGAGGCGACAGCGCTCAACCCCAACACCGTGCTCAAGGCGTACCGCGAGCTGGAGTCCCAGGGGCTCGTCGAGACCCGGCGCAGGCACGGGACCTTCGTGACCGGCACCCTCGGCGCGTCCTCGGCCGACTCGCCCTGGCGGGCGGGGCTCGCGGACGTGGCCGCCCGGGCCGTCGCCGAGGGCGCCGAACGCGACGACCTCGCCGCCCTGTTCAACGACGTGCTGGACGACCTCTACCTTCCGAAGGAGCCCGATGACGTTCCCCACCAGCGGCCCTGACACGGCGCTCGCCGCCCACGGGGTCACCCAGAAGTACGGGCGCAGGGGCCGGCACGTCCTCGACCGCTGCACCTTCGACGTCCCCGCAGGGGTCGTGTCCGCGCTCGTGGGTCCCAACGGATCAGGAAAGACAACCCTGTTGGAGCTGGCGGCCGGCATGCGGCGACCCGCGTCCGGGACGGTCGAGGTCCTGGGCGGACCGCCGGGAGCCGGACATCCCCGGGTCGCCTACCTGGCCCAACACCGCCCGCTTTTCACCGGGTTCACGGTCGGCGAGATGCTGCGCCTGGGCGCCCGGACCAACGGGTCCAACTGGGACGCCGAGTTGGCCGGGCGGATCGCCCGGCCGCTGCGCGACGACCGGGTCGGCGCCCTGTCCGGCGGCCAGCGCACCCGCCTGGCCCTGGCCCTCGCCCTCGGCAAGCGAGCCGACCTGCTGCTGCTGGACGAACCGATGGCCGACCTCGACGTGCTGGCGCGGCAGGAGTTGATGGGGCTGCTCATGGCGCACGTCGCCGACACCGGCACCACCGTGGTGATGTCCTCGCACATCATTTCCGAGCTGGCCGACGTCTGCGACCACCTGCTCCTGCTCGACCGAGGCACGGTCCGGCTCTGCGGCGACATCGACGGACTGACCGCGTCCCACGCCGTGGTCGCCGTGACCGGCGGCCCCGACCGCCTCGGCGGCCACACCGTCGTCGAGTCCCGCCCGGCCGGGCGCGGTACCAGCGCGCTCATCCGCCCCGCCGGGCCGCTGCCCGCCGCCTGGGACGCACGGACCCCCTCGCTGGAGGAGCTGGTCCTCGCCCACCTCACCCCCGCCGCCCCGGCCGCCCTCAGCAAGGAAGACGCCGCATGAGCGCCCCCGCCGCCGCCCCGCCCGCCGGACCTGCCCGAGCCGGACGCGGTCTGCCGCTCGTGCCCATCGCCGTACGGCAGTACCGGTGGGTCGCGCTGGTCGTCCTGCTGCTGGCCGCGCGCGTCTGCGCCGCGATCCTGTACCACTACGGCAGCTGGGCCGACGCCATGGCCCTGCGCGACCATGTCGGGGGCCAGGCCTACCACTTCGGGCGCTACGCGGACGACGCCCACCAGGTGACCGGGCAGCTCGTGAACGACGGCTCGTCCCTCGCCTTCCAGCCGGCGCTGCTCGCCGCACTCGTCACCGCCGTACTGACCGCGCGGGAGTGGGAGACCCGCCGGGTCGTCCTCGCACTGACCCAGTCGGTCACGCCCCGGCGGTGGTTCACCGTCCGCTGGGCGGTCCAGGCGGCGTTCCTCGCGGCGGTGACCGTCCCCGCGGTGGCGCTCTACCGGATCAGTGCCGTGCACGGCTTCCGCCTCGACCTGCTCACCTACGGCGCCGAACGGCAGAACGCGTACTACACGATCGGCCCGGTGACCGTCGCCCACGTCCTGCTCGGAGTCGCGGCCGGCGCGCTGTGCGGCACGCTCCTGCGCCGCACCCTGCCCGCCCTTGTCGCGGCGCCCGTCCTCACCTGGCTGGTCGCCGGAGCACTGGTCCGCTCCCGGGCCGTGCTGCTGGTCGACTTCCCGCTGTTCTCCAAGGTCCACGGCTTCCACCCGGGCGGAGTCGTCGGCCTCCAGTTCTACGACGCCCTGCCCCAGGACAGCTACCTCATGAACGCCCTCGAACCCGGCGACTACTGGGGCTTCCAGATCGCCTCCAGCGCGCTGGTGCTCGCCGCCGCGGCTCTGCTCACCGCCGCCGCGCTCCGCGTCCTGCGCCGCCGCACGGCCGCGTACTGACCGCCGCGGACCACCGTCCCGGCGCACCGCCGGAACCGTCCGCAGCCCGCTCGTCCGCTCTTCAGCAGAGAAAGCAGCAGCCATGACGATCCACCCCACCGACCACCTGGACACCGACGGCCAGGAGGTGCGCCGCTATCTCGACGCCGTCGAGCAGGCCGTGTCGGGCCTTCCGGCCCATCGGCGCAAGGAGACGGTCGGGGACGTCGCCGAACGGATCGCCGTGGCCCTCGCCGGGCGCCCCGGGCGGATCACGCAGATCCTGGCCGAACTCGGCGCCCCGGAGCAGATCGGCGCGGCAGCCGTGGACGCGTACCGGGCGGACGTGCAGGTGCCCTGGTGGAGCAGCCCCCGCCTGATCGTGTGGGGTCTGGCGGCGGGCAGCGCGGTGAGCCTTCTCAGCCGGCTCACGGCCGACGACGAGATCCCGGAGATCTTCGCTCTCCCCGTCTTCTACCTGACCTTCTGCGGCTGCGTCGCGTTGTGTCTCTCGCCGTGGTGGAGCCGGTCCCGCAGGTGTCTCGCCCTCGCCTGGCTCCTGGTGCCGAACCTGTTCCTCGCCCTCGCGATGGGGGCGACCGACAGCCTCGCCGTCCAGATCACTCTGAGCGTCGTTTCGGTCGCCGTTCGCGCCGGAGCCCTCTGGTGGATGTGGAGCTGCCGGACCGCGCCCGAGCCCGACCGTCACCGCTTCCCGCGCTGGGCCGGCGTGCTGAGCTGGATCGCCGTGGCCGCGGTCGCCGCGGGCGAGACCGTCCTGTGGGCCGTCACGCTGTAAGAGCTCCGAACGAACGTGGAGCCCGGCTCCACGCACCACGGGTCAGCGCAGGCCGACCACGATCATCCCGACCACCATGGCCAGGGCGAGGAGGAACCCCGCGCGCCGCAGCATCTCCTGGGCGTCGCGCAGTTCCTTCGGCGGGCGGTTGTCGGGGTCGGACCACAGCATGCGTCCGATCCTGCTCCGCCCGCCGCGGTCCTGCCTGAGTACGGGTACTCAACCACCCGTACGCGGGACAGTGGTCACTCTCGGCGACGGGCGTCCGGTCGCCGCTCAGGCGGGCCAGTAGGTGCGCGCCCACGCCGTCGGCCCCGGCAGGGCCCGCGTGGCGCGGGCGATCCGAGCCGGGTCGGACCACTGCGCGGGCGGCGGTGGCGCGTTGTCCGGCACGGCCGCCGCCGAAGCGGCGCGCGCCCGGACCACCGCCAGGGCGGCGGCGAGTTCCTCGGGAGTCGGGTTGCCCCGTACGACCCTGATCATGGCGGGCTCCAATCCGTCTTCGTGCAGCTGTGCACGGCCTACAGCGGGATGTTGCCGTGCTTCTTCGGCGGCAGGGACTCGCGCTTGGTGCGCAGTTGCCGGAGCGCCTTCACGACGTGCTTGCGGGTGTCCGAGGGCATGATCACCGCGTCCACGTACCCGCGTTCGGCCGCGACGTACGGGTTGAGCAGCGCGTCCTCGTACTCCGTCATCAGCCGCGCGCGGGTCGCCTCCGGGTCCTCGGCGGCGGCGATCGTGCGGCGGTGCAGGATGTTGACCGCGCCCTGGGCGCCCATGACGGCGATCTGGGCGGTCGGCCAGGCGAGGTTGACGTCGGCGCCCAGGTGCTTGGAGCCCATGACGTCGTACGCTCCGCCGAACGCCTTGCGGGTGATGACCGTGATCAGCGGGACGGTCGCCTCCGCGTAGGCGTAGATCAGCTTGGCGCCGCGGCGGATGATGCCGCCGTACTCCTGGTCCACGCCCGGCAGGAAGCCCGGCACGTCGACGAAGGTCAGCACCGGCACGTTGAACGCGTCGCAGGTCCGCACGAAGCGCGCGGCCTTCTCGCTGGCGTCGATGTCCAGGCAACCGGCGAACTGCATCGGCTGGTTGGCCACGACGCCGACCGGCCGGCCCTCCACGCGGCCGAAGCCGGTGATGATGTTCGGCGCGAACAGGGCCTGGGTCTCCAGGAACTCGGCGTCGTCCAGCACGTGCTCGATGGCGGTGTGCATGTCGTACGGCTGGTTCGCCGAGTCCGGGATCAGCGTGTCGAGTTCGCGGTCCTCGTCGGTGGTCGCCAGGTCCGCCTCCTCCGGGAAGACCGGTGGCTCGGAGAGGTTGTTCGACGGGAGGTACGACAGCAGGGACTTGACGTACTCGATCGCGTCCTTCTCGTCGCCCGCGAGGTGGTGCGCCACACCGGAGGTGGTGTTGTGGGTACGGGCCCCGCCCAGCTCCTCGAAGCCCACGTCCTCGCCGGTGACGGTCTTGATGACGTCGGGTCCGGTGATGAACATGTGCGAGGTCTGGTCGACCATGACCGTGAAGTCGGTGATCGCGGGGGAGTAGACCGCGCCGCCCGCGCAGGGGCCGACGATCAGCGAGATCTGCGGCACCACACCGGAGGCGTGCACATTGCGCCGGAAGATCTCGGCGAACAGCCCGAGCGCCGCGACCCCTTCCTGGATGCGGGCGCCGCCGCCGTCGTTGATGCCGATGACCGGGCAGCCGGTCTTCAGCGCGAAGTCCATGACCTTGACGATCTTCTCGCCGTAGACCTCGCCCAGCGAACCGCCGAAGATCGTGAAGTCCTGCGAGTACACGCACACCGGACGGCCGTCGACCGTGCCGTACCCGGTCACCACGCCGTCCCCGTAGGGGCGGTTCTTCTCGATGCCGAAGTTGGTGGAGCGGTGACGGGCGAACTCGTCCAGCTCCGTGAAGGAACCCTCGTCCAGGAGCAGGTCCACCCGCTCCCGCGCGGTGAGTTTGCCCTTCGCGTGCTGCTTCTCGACCGCGCGTTCGGAACCCGCGTGCGTGGCTTCGCCGATACGGCGCTGCAGGTCCGCGATCTTGCCCGCGGTGGTGTGGATGTCGCTCTGCGGCTCGGACATCGGGTGGCGGCTCCCTGCCTGGTCACGGGACATGACGGGGACTCGGTCCGCGGAGACGGGCCCGGCACGCGTCCACGGGAAGCCCTCGTTCCTGTACAGCTACTGATCCGTAGCGTATCGGCGGCCCCACGGATCGGCAGTGCGTCCTCGTGCGTCCTTTGCCACACCTAGGGTGGCTTGCATGACACCCCCGGATGCGCCATCGAACCGCTGGTCGGACCTTGACCGGCCGCCCTTGAACCTGTCCGCGCTCCGTCGCGGACTGCTGCGGCCGGGCGCGCTGTGGACCTCGCTCGACGTGGTGGAGGAGACCGGCTCCACCAACACCGACCTCGCCGCCCGGGCCGCCGCCCCGGCTTCCGGGAACCCGCCCGCCGAGGGAGCGGTGCTCGTGGCCGAGGTGCAGAACGCCGGACGCGGCCGGCTCGACCGGGTCTGGACCGCGCCGCCGCGCTCCGGGCTCTTCCTCTCCGTGTACCTCGCGCCCACCGAGGTACCCGTGGAGCGCTGGGGCTGGCTGCCGTTGCTCACCGGGGTCGCCGCCGCGACGGGCCTGGCCCGGGCCGCCGGGGTGGACATGGCGCTGAAGTGGCCCAACGACCTGCTGGTCACCGTGGACGGCGTCGAGCGCAAGACCGGCGGCATCCTCGCCGAACGCGCGGGGGACGGCGTCGTCGTCGGCCTCGGCATCAACGTCTCGCTCCGCGCCGACGAACTCCCCGCCCCCACCGCCGGCTCCCTCGCCCTCGCCGGAGCCGTCTCGCTCGACCGCGAGACGCTGCTGCGGGGCGTCCTGCGCTCGCTGGAGCAGTGGTACGGCGAATGGCGGGCGGCGGGCGGCGACGCTGCGCGCAGTGGGCTCCAGGCGGCGTACGCGGCGGGCTGCGCCACGCTCGACCGCACCGTGCGGGCCGAGCTGCCGGGCGACCGCTCGGTGGTCGGGCAGGCCGTCGCGGTCGACGGCGACGGCCGGCTGATCCTCGCCACCGGGGACGGGCTCCAGCAGCCGGTCTCGGCGGGCGACATCGTGCATCTGCGCGGCGCGGCCGGCGGGCTCGTCTGACGCGGCGGGCGGGCCCGGCGGCCTGATCGCGAGGGGTACGCGGACGGTTCGTGTGAATGTTCCGACATTGCACGTATGTGCGCGTGACGGCGTACGGAGGGTGAACGCGCGCCGCCCCGACGGGTGAACGCGGCGCGCGCCGGAGTGCGAAAGCGTGAGTTGTCACGTCCGACGCACCCGGACCGGGCCATCGGGGACGTGAGCCAGGGCACACCTGCCGTATCGTTGAGGCGATCCAGCGACAGATCACAGATGGGCAGGGCAGTGCGCAGGGAACGGGCAGGAGGCGGGCAGTGACCGTCGGCGACACGGGTTCGGACGCGGGCGCGAGACCGCCGTCGGACCCCTCGGTCCATGCCACGCCCCATCACGAGGTCGATCACACGGCCGAACCGACCGACGACCCGCTGGCGATCCGGCTGGAACAGCTGATCCTCGGCGCCGAGCGCCAGTACACCCCCTTCCAGGCGGCCCGCACCGCCGGTGTCTCCATGGACCTGGCGTCGCGGTTCTGGCGCGCCATGGGCTTCGCCGACATCGGCCAGGCCAAGGCGCTCACCGAGGCCGACGTGCTGGCGCTGCGCCGCCTCGCCGGTCTCGTCGAGGCCGGGCTGCTCAGCGAGCCGATGGCCATCCAGGTGGCCCGCTCCACCGGCCAGACCACCGCCCGCCTCGCCGAATGGCAGATCGACTCCTTCCTGGAGGGCCTCACCGAGCCGCCCGAGCCCGGGATGACCCGCACCGAGGTCACCTACCCCCTGGTCGAACTGCTGCTGCCGGAGCTCCAGGAGTTCCTGGTCTACGTGTGGCGCCGCCAGCTCGCGGCCTCCACCGGGCGGGTCGTGCAGGCGCAGGACGACGAGGAGATGGTCGACCGGCGGCTCGCGGTGGGCTTCGCCGACCTGGTCGGGTTCACCCGGCTCACCCGGCGGCTGGAGGAGGAGGAGCTCGGTGAGCTGGTCGAGGCCTTCGAGACGACCGCCGCCGACCTGGTGGCCGCGCACGGCGGCCGGCTGGTGAAGACCCTCGGCGACGAGGTGCTGTTCGCCGCCGACGACGCCGGCACGGCCGCCGAGATCGCGCTCCGGCTCATCGAGGCGATGTCCGCCGACGCGACCATGCCCGCCCTGCGCGTGGGCATCGCCTTCGGCACCGTCACCACCCGGATGGGCGATGTCTTCGGTACGACGGTGAACCTGGCCAGCCGGCTCACCTCGATAGCCGCGAAGGACGCCGTCCTGGTGGACGGGGCGTTCGCGGAGGAACTGATCCGTACGGGCGACTCCCCCGAGTCCGAGGCCCGGGCGGCGGAGGAGGTCGCCGCCGCGGCCGAGCGGGCACGGCTCGCCGAGAAGGAGGGGCGCGAGCCCGCCGACGAGCCGCCGCTGCCCGCCTACCGCTTCCAGCTCCAGCCCATGTGGCAGCGGCCGGTACGCGGTCTCGGCGTGGTCGAGCCGTGGATGCTGACCCGGCGCGGCAAGCGCGACGGGGGTCGCTGAACCCGTTCCGCGTACCCCGCGCCGCTCTTCCGCCCGGAATCGCGGACAGTCCCTAAACTCCCCCGGAACGCCACCACCGGAGGGATGGAACCATGAGTGTCACGTCCGAGCAGCGGTTCGGGGAGTTCGTCGTCGTGCGGCGCCACGCGGAGCCCGCCCACGTCGCGGAGCTGGTGCTCGACCGGCCGAAGGCGATGAACGCGGTCTCCTCCGAAATGGCCCGGTCCGTCGCCGCCGCCTGCGAGGCGCTCGGCGCGGACCCGGACGTACGGGTCACCGTCGTCTCCTCCAGCAACACCCGCGCCTTCTGCGTGGGCGCGGACCTCAAGGAGCGGAATTCCCTCAGCGACGCCGACCTCGGCCGGCAGCGGCCCGTCTCACGCGGCGCGTACACCGGGGTGCTGGAGCTGCCGATGCCGACCGTGGCCGCCGTGCACGGCTACGCGCTGGGCGGCGGCTTCGAGCTGGCGCTCTCCTGCGACGTCATCGTGGCCGACCGCACCGCCGTCGTGGGGCTGCCCGAGGTGTCGGTCGGCGTGATCCCGGGCGGCGGCGGTACCCAGCTGCTGCCCCGCCGGGTCGGCGCGGCCCGGGCGGCCGAGCTGATCTTCACCGCGCGCCGGGTGGAGGCTGCCGAGGCACACGCCCTGGGGCTGGTGGACGAGCTGGTGGCGGAGGGCACGGACCGGGACGCGGCGCTGGAGCTGGCCGGCCGGATCGCCGCCAACTCCCCGGTCGGGCTGCGGGCCGCGAAGCGCGCGCTGCGGCTCGGCCACGGGCTCGACCTGCGGACGGGGCTGGAGGTGGAGGACGCGGCCTGGCGGTCGGTGGCCTTCTCGGGCGACCGGGCGGAGGGCGTCGCCGCGTTCAACGAGAAGCGGAAGCCGCGGTGGCCGGGGTCGGGTGACACAGCGTGACGACTCTGCGGGGTGGGCCGGCATGTCAGCACCCCTGCCGGGACCCGTCCGGTGATCACACCAGCCCATAGGTACATAAGCTGGTGGGATGGGTGGTGACGATGTGCGACTGCGCGCGGTGGTTTCGCTGGCGCAGACCATGGCGGCGGCTTACACCGCGAAGGAGTCGTGGCGGGCCGCGGCGGTGGGCGCCTGCGACGCGCTGGGCGGTTCGTTCGCCGCGCTGTCCGTGTGGGAGCGCGACCGGGGCCGGCTCAGGGTTCTGGTGAACGCCGGGGAGCGGGCCGAGGGGGAGGAGGAGTTCCCCGAGGAGGAGGCCTACCCCGTCCACCGGTTCCCGGAGATCACCGAGTTCCTGCACGAGCGCTGGGCGGGCGGCGGCGAACCCGATGCCTGGGTGGAGACCGCTGAGGGGCGGGCAGGCGCCGATGCTCCGGCCCGGGGCGCCCGGCCGTTCTGCCACCAGCGGGTCGCCGCGCTCCAGCGGCGGGGCCGGGGCTGCTGCGTGGTCGCGCCGATCGTGCTGCACGGCCGGGCCTGGGGGGAGCTGTACGTGGCCCGCCCGGCCGGGGCACCCGTCTTCGACCGGGACGACGCCGACTTCGCGACGGTGCTCGCCGCCGTGGTCGCGGCGGGCATCGCGCAGACCGAGCGGCTGGAGGAGGTGCGCAAGCTCGCCTTCACCGACCCGCTGACCGGCCTGGCCAACCGCAGGGCCGTGGACATCCGGCTGGACGAGGCGGTGGAGCTGCACCGGGCCGAGAACGCCGTGGTCAGCCTGGTGGTCTGCGACCTGAACGGGCTCAAGTCGGTCAACGACACCCATGGCCACGCCGTCGGCGACCGTCTGCTGGAACGTTTCGGCTCGGTGCTCTCGCGGTGCGGGGCGATACTGCCCGGCGCCCTCGCCGCCCGGCTCGGCGGCGACGAGTTCTGCCTGATCTCGGTGGGCCCGGGGGCGGACGAGGTGGTCCGGGTCGCGACCGAACTGTGCGAGCGCGCCGCCGCGCTGGAGCTGGGCGACGGGGTCGCCTGTGGGGTCGCCTCCACCGGGGACCCGATCGGGCAGGTGCGCTCGGCCCGGCGGCTCTTCCGGCTCGCGGACGCCGCGCAGTACCGGGCGAAGGCCGACCGTGCGGTCGGCCCGGTGGTGGCCGGGCGGGACGGCGAGGTCATGCGGCTGGCCGACTCGCCGCCGACCCCGGCCCACGACCGCCGCAGGCTCCGGGGCAACCGGCCGTGAGAGCGGCGGTGCGGGGTGACCCGCGGCCATCGGTAAGGGGTCAACGCGGCTACCACTGGTGACATGGCCAGTTTCAGTACGTAGGGTTCTGAATATGGATATGCACACTGTCGTGGTGAGGACTTCCGGCACCACCGCCGAGGACGTCCTGGCCGTGGCCCGCGAGGGCGCGCGCGTGGTCCTGTCACCTGAGGCCCTGGACGCCCTCGCCGCCGCCCGCAGGACCGTCGACGCGCTCGCCGCCCGGCCCGAACCCGTCTACGGCGTCTCCACCGGATTCGGTGCGCTCGCCTCCCGCCACATCAGCCCGGAACTGCGCGGACGCCTCCAGCGCAACATCGTCCGCTCGCACGCCGCGGGCATGGGCCCGCACGTGGAGCGCGAGGTGGTGCGCGCGCTGATGTTCCTCCGGCTCAAGACGCTCGCCTCCGGCCACACCGGCGTACGCCCCGAGGTCGCGCAGGCCATGGCCGACCTCCTCAACGCGGGGATCACCCCGGTCGTCCACGAGTTCGGCTCGCTGGGCTGCTCCGGCGACCTCGCCCCGCTCTCGCACTGCGCCCTCGCGCTGATGGGCGAGGGGGAGGCGGAGGGTCCCGACGGTGTCGTGCGGCCCGCCGCCGAACTCCTCGCCGAGCACGGCATCACCCCGGTCGAGCTGCGCGAGAAGGAGGGCCTCGCCCTCCTCAACGGCACCGACGGCATGCTCGGCATGCTGGTGATGGCCCTCGCCGACCTGCGTGCCCTCTACACGAGCGCCGACATCACCGCCGCGCTCTCCCTGGAGGCGCTGCTGGGTACCGAGAAGGTCCTCGCGCCCGAACTGCACGCCATCCGCCCGCACCCCGGGCAGGGCGTCAGCGCCGCCAACATGCTGCGGGTGCTGGAGGGTTCCGGCCTCACCGGCCACCACCAGGACGACGCGCCCCGGGTCCAGGACGCCTACTCCGTACGCTGCGCGCCCCAGGTCAACGGCGCGGGCCGGGACACCCTGGCGTACGCCGCCACGGTCGCGGAGCGGGAGCTCGCCTCCGCCGTCGACAACCCGGTGGTGCTGCCGGACGGCCGGGTGGAGTCCAACGGCAACTTCCACGGCGCGCCGGTGGCGTACGTCCTCGACTTCCTGGCGATCGTCGCCGCGGACCTCGGCTCCATCTGCGAACGCCGTACCGACCGGCTGCTGGACAAGAACCGTTCGCACGGGCTGCCGCCGTTCCTCGCCGACGACGCCGGGGTCGACTCCGGTCTGATGATCGCTCAGTACACCCAGGCGGCCCTGGTCAGCGAGATGAAGCGGCTGGCCGTGCCCGCGTCCGCCGACTCGATCCCGTCCTCCGCGATGCAGGAGGACCACGTCTCGATGGGCTGGTCGGCCGCGCGGAAGCTCCGTACCGCCGTGGACGCCCTCACCCGGATCGTCGCGGTCGAGCTGTACGCGGCGGCGCGCGGTGTCGAACTGCGTGCCGCCGGAGGCCTGTTCCCCGCCCCCGCCTCCCGTGCCGCCGTCGAGGCGCTGCGCGGGGCGGGCGCCGAGGGGCCGGGGCCGGACCGTTTCCTCGCCCCCGACCTCGCCGCCGCGGACGCGTTCGTCCGCGACGGCGGGCTGGTCCGGGCCGTGGAGCGGGTCACCGGACCGCTGGGCTGACGCGACCGGCCGCCGGCCCTCCGGTCAGGAGGGCCGG
>NZ_JBHWZJ010000223.1:0-11715 GCF_042728415.1 Streptomyces sp. NPDC060198
GTTCAGCCGAGCGTGATGTTGTCGAGTTCGGCGTAGCCGGTGCCGCCCGCGAAGTTGGGCGACCCCTTGGCGAGGCGGATCATGTTGTAGCCGGCGTTGAGGCTGACGTTGACGGTGGCCGTACCGGTCGGGTGGCCCCAACCGGACGTGGTCGGCGGGTAGGTGACGGTGGACCAGGCGCCGCCGTTGTAGGCGAGGCCCTGGGTGGAGTTGGCGCCGGTCGCGTTGGCGTACTTGACGGCCATCGTGTAGGTGCGGGCGGTGGGGACGTTCACGAGGAAGTCGACGAAACTCTGGTCGCGCATGTCCGCGCTGCCGTCGATCTGTCCGACGTAGCTGCCGCCGGACGCCGCGGTCGAACCGAAGCGGTTCGCGTTGACGACGGTGGCGTTCTCCGCCTCGTAGGTCTGCTGCCAGGTGGGAGTGCCGCTCGTGGACGTGATCAGGAGCTGGTACGCGTCCACCGCGTCCATCCCGGTGACGGGCACCGAGATGCTGCCGTCGGAGGCCACGGTGTAGGTCTGGGTCGAGACGGTGACCGGGGCGGCTTCCTGGGTGAAGCGGCCGGTGTTCTCCGTGCGGGAGAGGACCACCTTGACCTGGGAACCGAGCACACCGACACCGTTGACCTTGACGGTGTTGCTCCCCGAGTCGCCGCCGAAGACCACGTTGACCTGCTTGCGGCTCGCATCGTAGGAGGCGACGCCGTCGAGCCAGGACTGCGGGACGGTCTGGACGATGTTGCCGGACTGGTCGCCGTACCACTTGTAAGCCCAGTAGGAGGCGGTGGGCTTGTTGTTGTACAGCAGGCCGTTCATGGTGCCCGCCTCGTACCAGTAGGCGCGCTCGGCGTCGAGGATTCCGGCGCGCTCGAAGGAGGCCATGTAGTGCACGGCCACGCTGGGCTGGTCGACCTGGCTGGGCGATCCGTACTCGTTGACGGAGATCGGGACGTGCGGCAGGCCGAGTGAGTTCTCGATGGCCCGGAAGTCGTCCACGTTGGCCTGGATGTTCTGCCAGCCGGTGTTGGTGTCGAGCTGGTGCCAGACCGCGACGGCGGGCAGCGTGTTGGTGTTCTTGGCGTTCAGCATGAAGCTGTACATCCAGTTGTGGTCGTACACGGAGGCGCCGGGCCCGACGATCGGGGTCTTCGTGTCGAGGGCCCTGATGTCGTTGTAGCTGCGCGTCCACATGTCGTTGAAGGTGCCGGCGTTGCCGCCGGTGCTCACCGTCCAGTTGGCGTTGCCCTCGTTCCAGATCTCGTAACCCGCCACGTTGGTGGTGCCGGTGGCCGCGAGACGGGCCTTGACCATGGTGGCGAGCTTGGACTCCCAGTCGGCCCAGCTGACCCAGTTGTAGGGGAAGGCGCTGAAGATGTCCGGCAGCCGCAGGTACTGCTGCGCGCCCGCGCTGGTGACCTTCCCCGCGACCTTGAGGCCGTCGCAGCACGGGGTGGTGGCTCCGTTGCCGAGTTGCTTCGTGCCGGGCGGGGGCTGGGTGAGCGTGTTCAGGTGCAGCGGGTACAGCTGGTCGAGCGAGGGGGTGCTGGTCCCGGAGTCCACGCCGTACAGACCTCCCGAGACGACGTGGGTGACGGGGCGGACGGTAGTCCCGACGTTCACCGTCAGGGTGTTGCCGGCCGCGTGCGCGGGGACGGTGGCGAGGCTGCCGGTGAACGCGATTCCCAGAGCGAGGGTGACGCGCGCCGCGGCGCGCCGCATCCGGAAGGGCCGTCGGGCGACGGCCTCGTGTCCGGCCGCGTCAAAGGAGGTGGAATGCCGCTGATGGAACATGGTTTCCCTTCCTGTGGAGGCAGATTGGGGAAGCGCTTCCCCAATGACGTACGCGGTGCCCATCGGTGCGGTGCATGGCGACGGAGGGATGACGACGCCCTGGGCCGCCATCGGAGCGTGCGGCCAACTGGGGTGTTGGGGCGCTGTGTTGCCGCGATGTTTCACCCGACGGCCGGGGGTGTCAATACGTCGGGCAGGACTGCCTGGTCAGTGGCTCGGAAAAATGGATAAGCGCTTCCTCAATGTTGCGCAAGGACCCACGGATCGCGTCGTGCGTGGCTCAGGCGGAGGTCGACCCGCGCACCACGAGCGTGCAGGCGTGGAGACGCACCCCTCCGCCTACCGGCCGGGCGTCGATCATGCCGAAGAGGTCGCGGACGGCCGCCGCCCCCAGGGTGCGCAGGTTCATGTCCACGCTGGTCAGAGGCGGGTCGCACTCTTCCGCGAACAAGGACCAGTTGTCGAAGCCCGTGACGGCGACGTCGTCCGGAATGCGCCGACCCGACGCGCGCAGGACTTCGGTGACGCCGACGGCGATCTGGTCGGAGCCGCAGACGACGGCGTCCACGTCCGGCGCCAGGTCCAGCAGTCGCTCGGCGAGGGCCCGCCCGGAGCGCTGCGACCACTGCCCGTGCAACGGCGGGCAGACGGTCCCGAGGCCCGCCTCACGGAGCGCCGTCGCGATGCCTCTTCCCCGCTCGACGACGGCACGCCCCGGCTCGGGCCCGGTGATGACGCCCAGCCGGGCGCGTCCGGCGTCGAGTACGTGCTCGGTGATCTCGCGGGCGCCGGCCCGGTCGTCGGGGACGTGCACCACGTCCCCGGCCCCCGCCCCGGTCTCGCCGTAGACGTACGCGACGGGTCTGTCGAGCCAACGGCCGACGCTCGGGGTGAGCGCGTTGTTCTCGCCGACGACGAGGACACCGTCCACCTTCTGCTCGGCGAAACGCTCGACGATGCGACGCAGCCGCGCCGAGTCGCCGCGGGCGTCGGCGATGACCATGCTGAGGTCGACGTCGGCGAGGGCTTCCTCCGCCCCCAGGAGGATCGGCAGCACGAAGCGGTGCACGTGGCTGTCGACCACCACCAGGCCGACCGTGCCGGTGCGCCCGCTCATCAGGCTGCGGGCGATCCGGCTGGGCGTGAAGGACAGCTCACGGGCGGCTGTCAGGACCCGGGCCCGTGTCTGGTCGGAGATGCGATCCTGACCGTTGATCGCTTTCGACGCCGTCGTCAGTGAGACGCCGGCCCGCCGGGCCACGTCGGTCAAGGTCACCACCCGTTCGGACTGCATGCGCCGATTGTGGCAGGCGGCCCGCCGGGGCCGTCGATACCCCGGGGCGGATGCCCCGGGGCGGCCCGCAGCGAGTGCCGGCCCGGACGTGCCCGGTGCGGCGTCGGGCTCCGGAGTCAGTCCTTCACCGCTCCGGCGGTCACCCCCGCGGCGACGTACCGCTGAGCGAGGATCAGCAGCAGGGCGGCCGGTACGGAGGCGATCACCGCGGTGGCCATGATGGCGTTCCACTCCTGGTTGTTGTTGCCGATGTACTTGTAGATGCCGAGGGTGATGGGCCGCATCCCGCCGCCGGAGTCGAGGGTGTTGGCGAAGACGAAGTCGGACCAGGCCCACAGGAAGCTGAACAGCGAGACGGTGACGATCGCGTTCCGGCTGACGGGGAGGATCACCGACCAGAAGGTGCGCCAGGGGCCCGCACCGTCGATCCACGCGGCGGCGGTGAGTTCGGCGGGGATTCCGGTCATGAAGGCGTAGAAGATCATGACGCCGAAGGGGACGGCCAGAGTGGAGTCGGCGATGATCAGCCCCCACCACGCGTCCGTCAGGCCGAGGTCGACGAAGATCCCGTAGAAGCCCATCGCCATGACGATGCCCGGTGCCATCTGCGCGACGAGCAGGACCACTTGGAGCGCGCCACCGCCGCGGGGGCAAAGCTTGGCGAGCGCGTAACCGGCCGGTGCCGCGAGCAGCAGGGTCAGGGCGACCGTACCGAGTCCGATGAGCAGACTGGTGAGGAGGTAGGGCATCTGGTCGTCCAGGACGGCCCGGTACCCCTCGAAGGTGGGATGCAGCGGGAAGAGGTCCGGCGGCGATTTGCGCATGTCCTGCTGCGGCGTCAGCGAGACGTTGAACATCCAGTAGACGGGGAACAGCATCAGCGCGGTGAGGATCAGGCCGGTCACCGTCCGCGCGAGGCTGCGGTCACCCGTGCGGGTGTCGGTACGGGCGTGGGTGCGGGAGCCGGTGCGGGTGGTCATGCGTCCTGCCTCCTGGTGGTGCGGATGTAGAACAGTCCGAAGACCAGGGCGATGAGGATGAGGATGTTGCCGACCGCGGCTCCGGGGCCGAAGCGGGGCAGCAGTGAGCCGAAGCCGAGCTCGTACGACCAGGTGGCGAGGGTGGAGGAGGAGTCTCCGGGGCCGCCCTTGGTCATGATCCAGATGAGGTCGAAGACCTTGAGGGTGTAGACGAACCCGAGCATCAGGGTGATCGCGGTGACGGGCCGCAGCAGCGGGAACGTGATCCTGCGGAACTGCTGCCAGGGGTTCGCGCCGTCCAGGGAGGCGGCCTCGTAGATCTCCGCGGGGATGTTCTGCAGGCCGCTGTGGAGGATCACCAGGTTGAACGGGATGCCGATCCAGATGTTGGCCAGGATCACCGAGACGAGGGCCCAGTGCGGGGAGGTGAGCCAATCGACCGGGCCGATGCCGACGAGATGCAGCGCCCAGTTGACCACCCCGGACTCGCTGTTGAGCATCCACGCCCAGGTGGAGGACGACACGATCAGCGGGAGCAGCCAGGGCACCAGGAACAGCGCCCGCAGGGTCGCGGAGAGGCGGAAGCCCTTGCGGAAGAAGACGGCCAGCGCCAGTCCCGCCGTGTACTGCACGACGAGGGACGCCACGGTGAACACCATCGTGTTCCGCAACGCCGGCCAGAAGGTCGGGTCGTCGAACACGGTGGCGAAGTTGTCCCAGCCCGAGAACGGGGCGTTCCCGTCGACGAAGGAGCGGACCGTATAGGTGTGGAGGCTCAGATCGACGTTGCGGTAGAGCGGGTACACGTAGAAGACCGCGAGGTAGACGACCAACGGGGCGGCGAAGGCCCAGGCCGTCAGCTGGGATCGGCGGCGCCGCTGCCGTAGCGCGGATTCCCTCCGGCCGGCTTGCGTCGCCGCACCGGAAGAGGCCGCGGGCCGCTTCCGGGGGCGGTCGGTGCGGGCGAGGGTCATACGAGAGCTCCTAGGGTCCGTATCGAGTTCTGGGCTGGATCAGCCGCGAGCCCGGCCCGGAACTCGATACGGGGCCTGGGGTCGTTCGGGGTCCGGTGCCGTGTGGGAGAGGCGACCGAGGGAGCCGGGGCGGGACGTCGAGGCGGAGGAGGAGGCAGGGTCGGGGCGTCATCCGCCGACGGCGGCGCCGCGAGGCGGCACGCGTGCCCGGCGTGATCCGCACGCGCGGTGCGTCCTGGTTCCCGGCCGTCCCGGTCCACCCACCCGGAGGCGGGCCGGCACGAAGTGGGTGCGGAGCGGCGGGTGGCGCCCGCCACCCGCCTCCGGTCCCGTGCGTCAGCCGGCCTTGGACGCGGCTGCCTGCTGAGCGGCCTTCAGCGCGTCCTCGGGGCTCTTGCTCCCCGAGAGGGCGGACTGGACCGCACCCCACAACTGCTCCGAGATGACCGGGTAGTCGGTGCCCAGTCCGTCACTGGTACGGCCTCGCGCCGTACCGACGGCGGCGACCCACGGCTCCAGCTTCGGGTTCTCGGCCACCTGCTTGGCCTGCACGTCGGCCTGCGGCGCGACGTAGGAGAGGGTGGTGTCGGTGGAGAGCAGGTTCTCCGAGCTGGTCAGGCAGTCGACGATCTTCTTCGTCGTGCCGTAGCGAGCGGTGTCCGACTGCACGGGGACGGTGACGAACTCGCCGCCGGTCGGCGTGGGAGCGGCACCGCCGTCGCGGGCCGGAATGCTGATCACCCCGTAGTCGAATCCCGCCTTCTCGGCGTTGGCCAGCTGCCAGGTGCCGTTCTCGCCGAAGGCGTACTCGCCGGTGGCGAACTCCTGCCAGGCGGTGGTCTGCGTGTTCTGCAGGACGTCGTGCGGCGCCAGGCCGTCGGACACCCAGTCCTTCCACAACGTCAGCGCGTCCACGCCGTTCGCGTCGTCGAGCTTCTTCAGGTCGCCCTGGGCGCCCCAGAACCAGGGTTCGAACTGGAAGCTCCCCTCCTCGGTGCCTATGGCGGAGAAGGTGATGCCCTTCTTGCCGGCCGCCTTGACCTTCTTCAGTGCGGCGGTGAGGGAGTCCCAGTCGGTGAGGGTGGCGGCGTCCACCCCGGCCGCCTTCAGGACGTCCTTGTTGTAGAAGAGGGCGAGCGTGTTGGCGCCGATCGGGACGCCGTAGGCGGAGCCTTCCTGGGAGCCCGCACCGATGATGTTCTGCTGGATCTTCGAGGTGTCCAGTCCCACGTCGTCGGTCTTGGCCAGCATGCCGGCCGAGACCAGGGTGGAGACCACGGGGTTGTCCACCAGCATCACGTCGGGGGCGTTGTCCTGCTGGGCCGCCAGCAGGGCCTTGTTCCCGAGGTCGGTGGTGTCCATCCCGGTGCGCTTGACGGTGACGCCCGCCTTGGTTCCGCAGCCGGTCACCAGCTTGGTCCAGTCGGAGGAGGCGTCGAACTGCGGGTACGGGTCCCAGAAGGTGTAGGTGCCCTGGTCGGAGGAGGTGTCGCTCCCCGAGCCGGAGCCGCCGTCGGAACAGCCGGCGGCCGTGGCGAGCGTGCCCAACGCGAGCGCGGCGGCGATGGCACTGCGGCGCAGGTTTCTCATGATGACCTCGTTGTCGTGATGATGGAGGGACGGCAGTGCGATGGGGGGCGTTCTCAGAGCGTCGGCAGCCAGACGCGCATGCTGCCGGTGGTGCGGTTGGCCCACGCGTAGTAGGGCACCGCGGTCAGTTCCAGCGCTTCGCCCGGGACGGGCTCACCGGTGTCCCGGGCTCCTGTGGTTCCGGAGTCTCCGTGGGCGCCTGCCGGTGTGTAGGGCCACCAGTTCGGCTGGGCGAGGGTGCGCCGCCGGCCAGTGGCGACGACGGTGACGACACCGCCCAGCAGGTCGGGCCGCTCCTTCACGGCGAGGGGGGTCCGGACGTCGACGACGAGGTCGTCCAGGCCGCCGTCGGGGTGGTCCGCCTGTTCGAGGCAGTAGACGAGAGGCCCGTGCTCGATGGCGACGCACCCCCGGACCGCGTCGACGCGGGGGTCTGCGGAGACGAGCCGGAGAGAGAGGTCCAGGTCGAGTTCGACCCGGTCGCCCTCCGCCCAGACGCGCTCCACCCGCAGCCAGCCTTCGTCGTCCACGTCCGCGTCGACGGGGACTCCGTCGCGGGTGAGGGTGTACGCCGAGCACCACTGCGGGATACGGAGGGACAGTGTCCACGGTGTCCCGGCGGTCTTCTCCACGGTCAGGGCGACCGGGCCGCGCCAGGGGTACTCCGTCTCGACCCGCACCGCCACCTGCTCGTCGCCCGCCTGCCCGGTGCAGACACCGGAGGCGTACTGGTGGATCTGCAGACCGCTGCCGTCGGTGGACGCGACGTAGTGCTCCAGGCTGGCCAGCAGGCGCATCACGTTCGGCGGGCAGCAGGCACAGCGGAACCAGCGGGTGCGGCGGGAGGACTGGTCGCCGCCGGCACTGACGTATCCGTCGCGGACCTGGAGCGGGTTCACGTAGAGCCACTCCTCGCCGTCCAGCGACACTCCGGCGAGGAAGCCGTTGAAGAGGGTTCGCTCGATCAGGTCGCTGTACCGTGCGTCACCGGTGAGCAGCGCCATCCGCCAGCTGAACTGGATGGAGGCGACGGCAGCGCATGTCTCGCAGTAGGCACGCTCGTTGGGAAGTTCGAACGGGTCGCCGAAGTCCTCCTTGTCGTGGTGCGCGCCCACACCACCGGTCAGGTGGGTCTTGGTGGTGGTCATGGCGTGCCACAGCCGGGCGGCCGCAGCGGCCAGATCCCCCTCCCCCGTCTCGGCGGCCAGGTCGGCGACGGCCGCCAGCAGGTAGAGCTGGCGCACCGCGTGGCCTTCGACGGTCTCGGCTTCGCGCACCGGCACCCGGTCCTGGCAGTACGCCTCGTGGTGGTGGACTCCGTGGCCGTGCCGGTCGACGAAGTAGCCCGCGAGGTCGAGATAGCGCCGCTCCCCGGTCTCCCGGTACAGCTCGACCAGAGCCGTTTCCACCTCGGGGTGGGCGTCGAAACCGTCGAGGGGCTTGCCGCTGCCCCCAGGTCCGAAGACGCTGTCGATGTGATCGGCGAACCGTACGGCCACGGAGAGCAGTTCGGGCTCCCCGGTAGCCCGGTGGTGGGCGACACCGGCCTGGATGAGATGACCGGCGCAGTAGAGCTCGTGTCCCCACCGCAGGTCGGTGTAGCGGCCGGCGCCCTTGCCGGACTGGAACCACGTGTTCAGGTATCCGTCCGGCTCCTGCGCGGCGGACACCAGCGCGATGATGCCCTGGACCGTGGAGGCGAGGGCGGTGGTGTCACGGCCGGCGGTCGCGTCCTGGAGGAGCTGCCAGGAGGCCGCTTCCAGCCACTTGTAGACGTCGGTGTCCTGGAACGGGTAGTCGCCTTCGAAGGCGCCCTCGACGGCTCCGGCGACCAGGCGGAGGTTGTGCAGGTTTCCGGCGTTCTCCAGGAGCTCCGGCCCCTGGGGGATGCCGACGTCCGCGTTGACTTGGCGCCGTCGCTGCCAGAAACCCGTGGTCATCGTCGCGGTCGTCGGCCGGAGAATTGCCCTGGCCTGCTGACCGAGGCGGATCGGACCGGTGGCAGAAGGACCGGGGGCGGAAGGACCGGGCTTCGTACGGGACATGGAACTCCCCGGGTAGGGCGCACGCCTTCCTTGGACGGAGGCTGCGCGACTGAGGCATGTGTGCGCAATCGTTTTCAGCACCGGAAACGTAGGATCGCCTCGACATAGCGTCAAGGATTCTGACCAAACTCTCCGAAAATTTCCCGACGTTGGCCAACAGGCTGCGGGGATGGCACTATGGCCGCTGCGGCCAGGGGGTGTCTGACACATGGCGTCGGATCAGCGGGCGGTGTCCGGTGCAGGTGCGTCGCGAGGCGGAGAACCGCCCGTGTACGGGATGTACACGGGCGGCCCGACAACGCCGGAGGTGCCGTGCCGGACAACGCCCGCCCGACGCCCATGGTCAGACACCGCCTAAGAGCAAAGGATTACCTGTGACGGAGACCGCTCGTACCGGGACCAAGGCTCGGGTGACACTCGCCGACGTCGCCCACCTGGCCGGAGTCAGTGTGGGCACCGCCTCCCGCGCCCTCAGCGGCACGGGCCGGATGCGCCCCGAAACGCGCCAGAAGGTCCTGGACGCGGTGGAGGCCCTCGACTTCCGCCCCAACCATCACGCGCAGAACCTGCATTCGGGGCGCAGCTGGACGGTCGGACTCATGACGACCGACGGCATCGGCAGGTTCAGTACGCCCGTGCTCCTCGGCGCGGAGGACGCGTTGGGTGCCGGCAAGATCTCCGTCCTCCTCTGCGACACCCGCGGCGACGTGATCCGCGAGCAGCACCACTTGCAGGTACTCATGGACCGCCGGGTGGACGGTGTCATCGTCACCGGTCGCCGCACCGATCCCCGCCCGCCGCTGTCCGGCATCCAGGACATCCCGGTCGTCTACGCGTTGTCGCCGTCCACCGACCCGGAGGACATGTCGGTGATCTCCGACGAGGAGCAGGGGTGCCGACTGGCCGTGGACCACCTCCTCGCCTCGGGGCGGACGCGGATCGCCCACGTCACGGGCCCGGAACGGCATGCCGCCGCGTTCGACCGCGCGCGGTTCACCCGCCGGTTGCTCGAAGCGTCCTCGTTGGAACTGGCAGGCGGGCGGGCGTACTTCGGGAATTGGAGCGAGGCGTGGGGCCGGCGCGCGGCGAACATGGTGCTGCGGACCGCACCGGACGTCGACGGCTTCTTCTGCGGCAACGACCAGATCGCGCGCGGAGTGACCGACGCCCTGCGCGAGAAGGGCATCGACGTGCCGGACCAGGTGGCCGTCGTCGGCTACGACAACTGGGACATCATGGCGCTGGCCTCCCGCCCCCCGCTGACCACGATCGACGTGGATCTGATGGAGATCGGGCGGGTCGCCGCGCTCCGGCTGCTGGACGCCATCGACGACAAGGGAACACCGGGCGTGCAGAAGGTGCCCTGCAAGCTGGTGGTACGCGACTCGGCCTGAGCCGGGGCCGGGCGGCCGGGCGGGCTCAGGAGGGGCGGGCGGTCAGGGGCGCTCCGTCGGCCGCGAAGCCTTCGCCCGCTCGATGCCCGATGCGGTCCGCTCGGTGCCGATGAGGTGGTGTGCGCGGGTGGGAAGGCGAAAGCGGCCGGTCGGACCGGGGCGGGCAGGTCCCGACGGTCTCGTCCGATGGGGAAGACTGAGCCCATGAGAGACATCGTTTTCACGCGCGGGACCGGCTGGATCCCGAACGTGGTGCGCGAGGACGGCCGGCTGAAGCTGCTGCTCGGAGCAGGGGCCGACGCCAACCACGAGCCCCGCACCTTCACGTTCCCGATCGGGGAAGCCCATCTCGCGGTGATAGGTGAGGACCTGGGCAGACACCTGCTGTTGTGGAGTGCGGTCCTTCCGTTGTGCGACGCGGCAGGAACGCGGGGCATGCTCGACGAGAACGCCGCCGTCGCCCTCCTGGACCCGATCCTGCTCTCCGCGCCCGCTGACGTCGACGCGCTCTTCCGGCGCATCCCGTGGGAGCGGAGTCGGCTCATCGCCCACGGGGCCGACATCAACGCGCTCGAACGCGGCCAGGTCTGCGCGGCGATGCGCACGGCGACGGAGACGTCCGACGGGAAACGCGCCCAGGAGTACGCCGTGAACCGCCGTCGCGCCGAGCGCGGAGCGGCACTCGGTCCTCTCGACGCCGCGATTCTGAGGTACACGGGCCAGTACCTGCACGGCTCGACCGTTCCTCGGCGCCTGCCCGAGGCGGTCGACGCCGCGCTGCTTCCCGAGGTCATGCGGGTCGTCGCCACCGCGGAAGAGGCGTGCGCCGGGATGCGGATCGGCCGCGATCCGCGGCGGGGAAGGCGCGCCACCGACAAGCGTGACTGGGACCGGATGGCGGCTGCGGTGGACGGGGCCGTGCGCCGTGCACACCCCGCGCTCGTCGACGAGGCGGTGCGGACCGTGGGCTTCCTGATGTGCTCGGAGGCCGCGGACCGCTCCAGGAGCACGCCCATGGACGATGACGAGGATGGAGCCGGAGACCGCGCCGGCCTCGGTGCGGGTGCGAGAAAAACGGCCCTGTTGTTCACCGACGACAAGGAGGTCGAGAAGAAGTGGCGCTCGGACGGTTCCCGCACCGCCACCGCGGAGTTCTGGGAGTTCGTCGCCGATCGCTCGGCCGGGGACAACGAGGTGTTCACCATCGAGGACGAGCGGATGGGCGAGGGGCTCCAGCTCCACTTCTACGCGGACTCCATCGCCCGCGTGACGACGGTGCGCGAGGGTGTGGGCGGGGCGGATCCGGAGTACCGGGTCGAATACGGCCTGGTCGACGGGATCGGCGAGTA
Source organism: Streptomyces sp. NPDC060198 (assembly GCF_042728415.1). Taxonomy (NCBI): domain Bacteria; kingdom Bacillati; phylum Actinomycetota; class Actinomycetes; order Kitasatosporales; family Streptomycetaceae; genus Streptomyces; species Streptomyces sp. NPDC060198. Next base: position 11,420 of record NZ_JBHWZJ010000223.1, read on the forward strand.
CCGAACACTGGTGCGCGACTTCGTCCGCGGCGGCTGTGCCGCGCTCGAACGGCCCGGCTTCTGGATTCCGGATGCCGCTGAGTTCGAGCGCGAGCGGCAGCGGCGGCGGGCCGCCGGGTGACGCGGGCGGGGTCCCTCGCGCACCTCGTCGGAGGGACCTGCGAACGGGTGGGTAGGTAAATCCGCGTGCCGGTCGGGTCGGCGGCCTCGCTCGACGTCACCGGTGGGGTTCCGGCCGTGTCCCTCGCCCGCGAACGGTCGGGCGCGGCCGGGGCCGGTACTGGCCCCGGCCGCTC
>NZ_JBHWZJ010000224.1:0-11689 GCF_042728415.1 Streptomyces sp. NPDC060198
ATGCGGTGCCCCGAGGAGCCGGGGGCGCTCCGTCAGTGCTTGCGGAGACGGAAGCTCAGACCCAGGCCCTCGTCCTCGAACGGGGTGCCGTACGAGTCGTCCGCGTCGCCCTGCGCGTAGTCCAGGGCGAGCACCTCGTCCGCGATCAGCGGGGCGTGCTCGGTGAGCGCCTCCACCGTGGCGGCCGAGCCGGACGTCCAGCGCACCGCGATCCGGTCCGCGACGTCCAGGCCGCTGTTCTTGCGGGCCTCCTGGATCAGCCGGATCGCGTCACGGGCGAGGCCCGCGCGGCGCAGCTCCGGGGTGATCTCCAGGTCCAGGGCGACCGTGGCGCCGGAGTCGGACGCCACCGACCAGCCCTCGCGCGGGGTCTCCGTGATGATGACCTCGTCCGGCGTCAGCGAGACCGTCTCGCCGTCCACCTCGACCGACGCGGTGCCCTCGCGCAGCGCCTGCGACAGCGCGGCGGCGTCGGCGTTCGCGACCGCCTTGGCGACCGCCTGCACGCCCTTGCCGAAACGCTTGCCCAGCGCGCGGAAGTTGGCCTTCGCCGTGGTGTCGACCAGCGAGCCGCCCACTTCGGAGAGGGAGGCCAGCGAGGAGACGTTCAGCTCCTCGGTGATCTGCGCGTGCAGATCGGCGGAGAGCGTCTCGAAGCCGGCCGCCGCGACCAGGGCGCGGGACAAGGGCTGGCGGGTCTTCACACCGGACTCGGCGCGGGTGGCCCGGCCGAGCTCCACCAGCCGACGCACCAGCGCCATCTGCGTGGAGAGCGCGGGGTCGACCGCCGAGGCGTCGGCCACCGGCCACGAGGAGAGGTGCACCGACTCGGGGGCGCCCGGCGTCACCGGGACCACCAGGTCCTGCCAGACCCGCTCGGTGATGAACGGGGTCAGCGGGGCCATCAGCCGGGTCACCGTCTCGACGACCTCGTGCAGCGTGCGCAGCGCCGCCTTGTCGCCCTGCCAGAAGCGGCGGCGCGAGCGGCGGACGTACCAGTTGGACAGGTCGTCGACGAACGAGGAGAGCAGCTTGCCCGCCCGCTGGGTGTCGAAGCCGTCCAGCGCGGTGGTCACCTCGCCCACCAGGGCGTTGAGTTCGCTCAGCAGCCAGCGGTCCAGGACCGTGCGGTCCGCCGGCGCCGGGTCGGCCGCCGAGGGCGCCCACTGGGACGTACGGGCGTACAGCGCCTGGAAGGCGACCGTGTTCCAGTACGTCAGGAGCGTCTTGCGGACGACCTCCTGGATGGTGCCGTGGCCGACCCGCCTGGCCGCCCACGGGGAACCCCCCGCAGCCATGAACCAGCGCACCGCGTCGGCGCCGTGCTGGTCCATCAGCGGGATCGGGTCGAGTGTGTTGCCCAAGTGCTTGGACATCTTCCGGCCGTCCTCGGCGAGGATGTGGCCGAGGCAGACGACGTTCTCGTAGGAGGACTGGTCGAAGACGAGGGTGCCGACCGCCATCAGCGTGTAGAACCAGCCACGCGTCTGGTCGATGGCCTCCGAGATGAACTGCGCCGGGTAGCGGCTTTCGAAGACGTCCTTGTTCTTGTACGGGTAGCCCCACTGCGCGAACGGCATCGAACCCGAGTCGTACCAGGCGTCGATGACCTCGGGGACGCGGTACGCCTCCAGTCGGCAGTCGTCCTCGGTGCAGGTGAACGTGATCGCGTCGACGAACGGGCGGTGCGGGTCGAGTTCCGACTGGTCGCTGCCGGTCAGCTCGGACAGCTCGGCGCGCGAGCCGACGCAGGTGAGGTGACCGTCCTCGCAGCGCCAGATCGGCAGCGGGGTGCCCCAGTAGCGGTTGCGCGAGAGCGCCCAGTCGACGTTGTTGTTCAGCCAGTCGCCGAAGCGGCCGTTCTTCACCGAGTCGGGGAACCAGTTGGTCTTCTCGTTCTCGGCGAGGAGGCGGTCCTTGACGGCGGTCGTGCGGATGTACCAGGAGGGCTGCGCGTAGTAGAGCAGCGCGGTGTGGCAGCGCCAGCAGTGCGGGTAGCTGTGCTCGTACGGGACGTGGCGGAAGAGCTTGCCCCGGGCCGCCAGGTCCTCGGTGAGGGTCTCGTCGGCCTTCTTGAAGAAGACCCCGCCGACCAGCGGCAGGTCCTCCTCGAACGTGCCGTCCGGGCGCACCGGGTTCACCACCGGCAGACCGTACGCCTTGCAGACCAGGAGGTCGTCGGCGCCGAACGCGGGGGACTGGTGGACCAGACCCGTACCGTCCTCGGTGGTGACGTACTCGGCGTTGACGACGTAGTGCGCCTCGGCCGGGAACGCGACCAGGTCGAAGGGGCGCTCGTAGGTCCAGCGCTCCATCTCCCGGCCGGTGAAGGACTCGCCGGTGAGTTCCCAGCCCTCGCCGAGCGCCTTCTCCACCAGCGGGCGCGCCACGACGAGACGCTCCTCGCCGTCCGTCGCCACGACGTACTCGACGTCGGGGTGCGCGGCGACGGCGGTGTTGGAGACCAGCGTCCAGGGAGTGGTCGTCCAGACCAGGAGCGCCGCCCGGCCGGCCAGCGGGCCGGAGGTGAGCGGGAAGCGGACGAAGACCGACGGGTCGACGACCGTCTCGTACCCCTGTGCCAGCTCGTGGTCCGAGAGGCCGGTGCCGCAGCGCGGGCACCAGGGGGCGACGCGGTGGGACTGGACCAGCAGGTCCTTGTCGAAGATCTTCTTCAGCGACCACCAGACCGAGTCGACGTACTCCGGGTCCATCGTCCGGTACGCGTCGTCCATGTCGACCCAGTACCCCATGCGGGTCGTCAGGTCGGAGAAGGCGTCGGTGTGGCGGGTCACGGACTCACGGCACTTGGCGTTGAACTCGGCGATGCCGTACGCCTCGATGTCCTTCTTGCCGTTGAAGCCCAGCTCCTTCTCGACCGCCAGCTCCACGGGCAGGCCGTGGCAGTCCCAGCCGGCCTTCCGGCCGACGTGGTAGCCCTGCATCGTGCGGAAGCGCGGAAAGACGTCCTTGAAGACGCGGGCTTCGATGTGGTGGGCACCGGGCATGCCGTTGGCGGTCGGCGGACCCTCGTAGAAGACCCACTCGGGGCGGCCCTCGGACTGTTCGAGGCTCTTGGCGAAGACCTTGCCGTCGCGCCAGAAGTCGAGCACGTCGTGCTCCAGCGCGGGCAGGTCGACCTGAGCGGGGACCGGGCGGTACTGCGGCGATGTCATGTTCGGGCTTCCTCCGGCGGACGTCTTCCCACTTCCGTCGGAGGGACGAGAGCGCTGGGCTCCCGCGGTACCACCCTCCTTGGCCCGGGCGCATGCCCTGGCCCCCTCATTGGGGTGCGATGCCGGGTCTACTTGCCTGCTGCGGCGTTCTTCCGACGGCTCCGGGGTGATCTTCACGACGCGCTCGCCCCCGGGCTTCCACCGACCCCGGGTCGCTCTGGGCTGCGTACGACGCTACTCGTCCCATCCATGCCTCTCGCTGCGCCCAGTGTACGGGGCCGGGGGCGGCGCGGCCGACCGGTTTCCGCGCGGGGCCCGCGCGGCCCCGGCACTGACCCGAATGGCGCGTCGGGGCCCGCGGAACCCGTGGTTCCGTCACGCGGCGGAATACCCGGCGGGCAGCTGGGCACAACGGATGCAGGCGGGCCGTGTCCGGGTGCGGGGAGGGGTGGCAGGGCGGCGTGCCCCGTTGCCGCGGGTCATGGGTCGATTTATCGTCCCAGCACGATCCGCGAGCAGGATCACCCTAGGTGAAGGGGTCGCGCCCATGGTGGCGAAGAAGACCGTCCGTCGGACGTCGTCAGCTGCATCCGCGGCGGACGACGGCACGTACGCCGGGAGCGGGGAGGACACCGCGAGCGGCGCGGAAGCCGGGGGCGGTCGCGGCGCAACGCAGTCGGGGGCGGCCGCGAAGAGACCCGCGAAGAAGGCAGCCGCCAAGAAGACGGCTGCCAAGAGGACCGCCGCCGGGAAGAGCGCCGCAGGGAAGGCCTCCGCGAAGAAGAGCGCGGCCCGCACGAGCACGGCGAAGAAGGCCGAACCAGCGGCCACGGAGGCGGCCGACGCCGCCCAGCAGACAGGAGAGCAGACGGTGGCAGCCAAGAAGACCGCGGCCAGGGCCGCGTCCGGCGGATCGAGCGCGAGCGCGGTGCCCCAGGCACGCGTGGCGACCGCACCGGGGGAGCTGGCCGTCCGGCCGGGGGAGGACCCCTGGACGCCGGAGGAGGTCGCCGAGGCGCGGGCGGAGCTCACCGGCGAGGCCACCCGGCTCCGCACCGAGCTGGAAGCCTCCGGGGCGGCCCTCGCGGGGCTGATGCGCGACTCCGGGGACGGGGCCGGTGACGACGAGGCGGACACCGGCACCAAGAACATCACCCGCGAGCACGAGCTCTCGCTCGCCGCCCACGCCCAGGAGACCCTGGAGCAGACCGAACGTGCCCTGGCCCGCATGGACGCGGGAACCTACGGCCTCTGCGAGGTGTGCGGCAAACCCATCGGCAAGGCCCGCATGCAGGCGTTCCCCCGGGCCACCCTCTGCGTGGAGGACAAGCAGAAGCAGGAGAGACGCGGCTGACCCCCCGGGCCTCCGTGTCGTACCCTCGTCCTCAATCGGCACCGAGGCCGTGTCCGGTCGCCCCGCCGGGCGGCCGGGGGTGCGGTACCGGACACGACTCAGGTTGAGGATTCACGTGGCAGAGGCGGAGCGCACCATCGAAACGCCGGAGACTCCCGACGCCCCAGGGGCCGGGGAGACCGGGCCCCTGACGCCCGCCGACGGCACCGCCCCGGGCGGTGCCGGGGACGGTGGCACGACCGACCGCGACACGGCGGCCGGTGACCCGGTCGCGGGGGCGGACGGCGCCACCGCCGTCGCGGCGAAGGGCAGGCGGCGGCTCGTCGCGCTCTTCACCGTGGCCGTCGTGGCGTACCTCCTCGACCTGATCAGCAAGACGCTCGTCGTCGCGAAGCTGGAGCACCACGCCCCGGTCGAGATCATCGGCGACTGGCTGAAGCTGGAAGCGGTGCGCAACCCCGGCGCCGCGTTCAGCATGGGCGAGGCCTTCACGGTCGTCTTCACGGTCATCGCCTCGGCGGTGATCGTCGTCATCGTCCGGCTCGCCCGCAAGCTCCGCAGCCTGCCCTGGGCCATCGCCCTCGGCCTGCTGCTCGGAGGGGCGCTCGGCAACCTCACCGACCGCCTCTTCCGCGCGCCGGGCGTCTTCAAGGGCGCGGTGGTGGACTTCATCTCACCGGCGCACTTCGCGGTCTTCAACCTGGCCGACTCCGCGATCGTCTGCGGAGGCATCCTCATCGTGATCCTCTCCTTCCGGGGACTGGACCCGGACGGCACCGTCCACAAGGACTGAGTCCCGCCCGGGAGAGGCCGGGGAGGCTCACCGGTCACAGCACCGGTGGCCGCAAGGCATACTCGACCAGGTGAGTACGTACCCCGAGATCCGAACCCTGCCCGTGCCCGACGGCCTGGAGGGCGAGCGCGTCGACGCCGCCATCTCCCGGATGTTCGGGTTCTCCCGCACCAAGGCCGCCGAGCTGGCCGCCGCCGGAAAGGTGCAGGTGGACGGTTCGGTGGCCGGGAAGTCCGACCGGGTGCAGGGCGGTGCCTGGATGGAGGTCGAGATGCCGCAGGCGGCTCCTCCGGTCCAGATCGTCGCCGAGCCCGTCGAGGGCATGGAGATCGTGCACGACGACGACGACATCGTCGTCATCGTGAAGCCGGTCGGCGTGGCCGCGCACCCCAGCCCCGGCTGGACCGGCACCACCGTCATCGGCGGCCTCGCCGCAGCCGGCTACCGCATCTCCACCTCGGGTGCCGCCGAACGCCAGGGCATCGTGCACCGGCTCGACGTGGGCACCTCCGGGCTGATGGTCGTGGCCAAGTCGGAGCGCGCGTACACCCTGCTCAAGGCGCAGTTCCGCGACCGCGTCGTGGAGAAGAAGTACCACGCGCTGGTGCAGGGCCACCCGGACCCGATGAGCGGCACCATCGACGCCCCCATCGGCCGTCACCCGAACCACGACTACAAGTGGGCCGTGGTCCAGGAGGGCAAGCCCTCCGTGACGCACTACGACCTCATCGAGGCGTACCGCGCGGCCAGCCTGCTCGACATCAAGCTGGAGACGGGCCGTACGCACCAGATCCGGGTGCACATGTCCGCCCACCGCCACCCGTGCGTCGGCGACCTCACCTACGGCGCGGACCCGACCATGGCCAAACGTCTCGGCCTGACCCGGCAGTGGCTCCACGCCGTCCGGCTCGGCTTCGAACACCCCTCGGACGGAGGCTGGGTCGAGTTCGCCAGCGACTACCCGGCCGACCTCCAGCACGCCCTCGACACGATCGCCGCGGAGAGCGAATGACCACCGGCACCACCCCGTACACCGCCCGGCGGACCCGTGACGAGTCGGACCGCGCGGCCTGCTTCCAGGTCCGCAAGGACGTCTTCGTCGGCGAACAGGGAGTGCCCGAGGAGCTGGAGTACGACGTGTACGACCGGCCCGAGGCCACCACGGTGCACGTCATCGCGGTCACCGAGGACGGCACCGCGCTCGGCACCGGCCGGCTGCTGCACGGGGAGGCCGCGGCCGGGAAGACCGGCGGCGACCTCACCGTCGGTTCGCTGGGCCGGCTGGCCGTGGCCGAGTCGGCCCGCGGCCTGGGCGTCGGGGCGGCCCTGGTCCGTGCCGTCGAGGACGAGGCGAGGGCGCTCGGTCTGGCCGCGGTCGACCTGCACGCCCAGACCCACGCCCTCGGCTTCTACGAGCGCCTCGGCTACCGGGTGTACGGCCCCGAGTTCCTGGACGCCGGGATAGCGCACCGCGCCATGCGCCGCACGCTCGCGGAGCAGTAGCTTCCGTTCGTCCGCCGCGCACCAGGGGGTGTCACCGCACCTCGCCGCCCCGGCGTGACAGGGTGGAGCTCCCGTCCGGCCGCGCGCCGGGCGGCAGCTGCACGCCCCGAACGCTGCGGAAGGCGCTCCACGTGGACCAGATGGCACTGCTCCTGCTGCTCCTGCTGGGAGCGGTGATCACGGTGCCGGTGGGAGAGCGGCTGGGACTGCCCGCCCCGGTGCTGATGACACTCATCGGCGGAGGGCTGGCCTTTCTCCCCTTCGTGCCCAACGTCGACGTCCCGCCGGAGATCATCCTCCCCGCCCTGCTGCCGCCGCTGCTCTACGCCTCCGTGCAGCGCACCTCCTGGCGGCAGTTCGCGGCCAACAAACGGCCGATCTTCCTGCTCGCGGTCGCCCTGGTCTTCGTGACGACGGCGGCGGTCGCGGCCGTCGCCGACTCCGTCGTGCCCGGACTGCCCCTCGCCGCCGCCGTGGCGCTCGGCGCGCTCGTCGCGCCGCCCGATCCCGTGGCGGCCACGGCGGTCGCCGGCTCGCTCGGTCTGCCCCGCCGGCTGGTCTCCATCCTGGAGGGCGAGGGCCTCTTCAACGACGTGACCGCGATCGTGCTCTACCACGTGGCCATCGCCGCGGCCGTGAGCGGCTCCTTCTCGCTCCCCGAGGCATTCGGCCTGCTGGTCCTGTCGGCCGCGGTCGCCATAGCGGTCGGGCTCGCGCTCGGCTGGCTCACCATCAAGCTGATGGGCCTCCTCGGGGACGCCACGCTCCAGGTCGGCCTCACCCTCCTCGTGCCGTTCGTCGCCTACGTGCTGTCCGAGGAGCTGATGGGCTCCGGCGTCCTCGCCGTCCTGACCACCGCTCTCTTCCTCGCCGAGCACACCGCCGACGCCGACGACGTACTGGGCCGGCTCACCGGGCGCACCTTCTGGAACATCGTCGACATCCTGGTCACCGGGATCGCCTTCGGGCTCATCGGACTGGAACTCCACAACGTCTTCGGCACCGCCGACGGGCGGGAGTGGCAGCTGGCGGGCTGGGGGCTCGCGATCGTCGGGGTGGTGATCGGCGTACGGCTGCTCTGGCTGCTCCCGGCGACCTGGCTCGCCAAGCGGCTGCACACCCGGCGCGACGTGAGCGAGGAGATTCCGACCAGCTGGCGCGAGACCGTCGTCATGTGGTGGGCGGGGATGCGAGGGGTGGCATCCGTCGCACTGGCACTCGCCGTCCCGCTGAAGACCGACGACGGAGAACCCTTCCCGGGCCGCGACGAGATCGTCTTCATCGCCTTCGCGGTCATCGTGGCGACCCTGGTCTTCCAGGGGCTCACCCTGCCGTGGCTGGTGCGCCGGCTCGGTGTCCGGGCCGACACCGACGCCGAACGTGAGCTGGAGAGGGGCCTCGCGATCCGTGCCGCGAAGGCGGCAAGGACACGGCTCAAGGAGATCCAGCAGGTGGAGGAGTTCCCCGAGGAGGTGCTGGAGCGGCTCCAGCGCGCCGCCTACGACATCGGGGCGCGCATCAGCCCCGACATGGTGGACGAGGAGCGGCGCGACGCCTACGCCCAGCGCGCGAAGCGCTTCAAGGAGGTCAGCCGCATCCAGCGGGAGCTGCTGTCGGCCGCCCGCCACGAGGTGCTCTCGGCCCGCAGCGAAGCCGGCTCCGACCCCGAGGTGGTCGACCGGGTGCTGCGGTTCCTGGACGTGCGCAGCCTGCGCTGAGCCGGGGCGCGGTCAGCCGCGCCCGGTGTGCGCGGCCGCGTGCGGGGCGGACTCCTCGCCGCCGCGGCGGACGGACGCGGCCGTACGGGAGGTCAGCTCCGGCCACTGGTCGGCCGCCACCAGCGTGGCGGGGGCCGTGGCGACCCGGGGCAGGGCGTACGGGTGGTGGTCCCGGAGCCAGGCGATCAGCTGCTCGCGCACCGCGCACCGGACCGTCCAGATGTCGTCCGCGTCCTTCGCGGTGACCACGGCCCGCACCTGGATGGTGGTCGGTGTGGTGTCGGTCACCGCGAGCGACCAGGTCCGGCCGTCCCAGGCACCGCACTCGCCGAGGATGTCGCGCACCTTGTCCCGCATCGCGGCCATCGGCGCCGCGTGGTCGAGATGGAAGTAGACCGTGCCGGTCATCTGGACGCCTCCGCGCGACCAGTTCTCGAACGGTCGGCTGGTGAAGTACGACACCGGCATCGTGATCCGGCGCTCGTCCCAGGTGCGTACGGCGAGGAAGGTCAGCGTGATCTCCTCCACGGTGCCCCACTCGCCGTCCACCACCACGGTGTCGCCGAGGCGCACCATGTCGCCGAAAGCGATCTGGAACCCGGCGAAGACGTTGCCGAGGGTGGACTGGGCGGCGACACCGGCGACGATGCCGAGCACACCGGCCGAGGCCAGCATCGAGGTGCCGACGGTCTGCATCGCCGGGAAGGTCAGCAGCATCGCGGCGACGGCCACCGTGGTCACCACGGCGATGACCACCCGCTGGATCAGCGTCACCTGGGTGCGCACGCGGCGGACCCGGGCCGGATCGCGGGTGGAGGTGGCGTACCGGGCGTAACTGGACTCCACGACGGTCGCCGCCACCCGGACCACCAGCCAGGCCGAGGCGCCGATCAGCACCAGGCTCAGCACCTGGCCGATCGAATCCCGGTGGTCGCGCACCAGCTCCAGGCGCAGATGGGCGAAGGTGCCCCGCAGCAGGCCCGCGCAGATCACCACCTGGAGCGGCGGCCGGCAGCGCCGCAGCAGGCCCCACAGGGGCGTGTCGGGGTGCCGGACGTCCGCCCGCCGCAGAGCCAGGTCCACCAGCCAGCCGGCCAGCAGGGTGATCGCCACCGAGCCGCCGACGATCAGCAGCGGGCGCAGCACGTTCTCCATCCTCGTGTCCTCCGGGGTCCGGGTGGCAGCTGGCACCATGGGCGGCATGAACATCATGCTTTTCCACTCGACCTACGGGCTCCGGCCCGCGGTGCACGCCGCTGCCGACCGGCTCCGAGCAGCCGGCCATGAGGTGCGCGTGCCCGATCTGTTCGAGGGGCACACCTTCGAAACGCAGGCGGAGGCGCAGGCGTACCGGGAGGAGCTGGGCAAGGACGAGCTGCTCAAGCGGGCGGTCCTGGCCGCCGCGCCCTACTCGGAGCAGGGCCTCGTCTACGTGGGCTTCTCGCTCGGGGCGGCCGTGGCGCAGACCCTCGCCCTCGGCGACGAGAAGGCCCGCGGGCTGCTGCTCTTCCACGGCACCTCGGACCTCGCCGAGAACGCGAGCACGGACGAGCTCCCGGTCCAGCTGCACGTCGCCGATCCGGACGCCTCGGAGCCGCACGACTGGCTGAACAGCTGGTACCTGGAGATGCGGCGGGCCGGGGCGGACGTGGAGATCTACCGCTACCCCGGTGCCGGACACCTCTTCACCGACGACGCTCTGCCCGACTGGGACGAGAAGTCGGCCGAACTGGCGTGGAAGGTCGCGCTGGGCTTCCTGGCGACCCTCTGACGCGCCGCGCCCCCGGACCACCGGCACGGCCCGGGGCCCGGGGGCGGGCGGAGGGGCGGCTCAGCCGCGGTAGGCGGTCCAGCTGTCGCTCATCCGCTGCACCTGGCCAGGGGTGAACTGGTACATGCAGGAGTCGTACGTGTAGTCCATGAAGTTGTGGATCGGGTCGACCCCGGTCTTGTTGGTGCAGGTGTCCCGCCCGGTGGGGCACTCGTACGCCTCGGTCTTCTCGGCCGGGGTGTCGGCGACGTAGTCGCCGTTTCCATTGCAGCCGCCCTGGAAGGTGTGGTACAGCCCCATCCAGTGGCCGACCTCGTGGGTGGCGGTGTCGCCCTCGTCGTAGTTGGTCGCGGCCCCGCCCGGCAGCGAGGTGTCGAGGATCACCACGCCGTCCATCTTCGGGCTGGAGGCGTAGGAGCTCGGGAAGGTGGCCCAGCCGAGGAGGCCGCCGCCGAGGTTGGCGGTGTAGATGTTCAGGGCGTTGGCCCCGCCCTTGCGCAGAGCGGTCTTCATTGCCTTCTCGGCGCTGGAACCGGAGCTCACGTTGTACCAGGTGGCGTTGTCGGTGTAGTCCGTCGCCGCCAGGGTGAAGCTGAAGCCGGTGGCGGTGTTGCCCGTACCGGCTCCGGAGTAAGCGCTGTTGAGCACGCTCATCTGGGCGCTGATGGCGCTCGCCGACAGGTTCCCGGTCGCGCCCGAGTGGATCACGTGGAAGTACACCGGTATCGAGGCGCCGGCCGCCAGGGTGGTGACCCCGGCCGAGCGGCGCTCGGCGAGTCTGGTGCGCAGGTCGGCGTCGATCGCCTCCGCGGCGGCGGTGCTGATGGCGTTGGGCTCGTGCGCCGTGGCGCCCGCCCCGGGGCGGGCCTGGCGTGCGAGGGCGGACGCCGTGTCGTCGGCGCAGGAGGTGGCCCCCGCGGCGGCGGAGGCGTTGACCGGGGAGGCGGACACCGGGGTCAGGGCCAGGGTTCCGGCCAGGGCGGCGGTGGCGAGCAGGCGGCGACGCACGTGGGGGGAGGTCGGGAAGAGAGCGCGCACAGGGACTCCTCGAGGACGCGCGGGCGAGGGATTTCCTCGTCCGCTCCGCCGGGAGATTACGTGTGCATGTCATCTGCGGGGGAGTGTTCTTCCGGCCTGTTCGCCGTGGGGCGGGCGGGTCTCCCGGTCGGGCGGGGTCACCCCCGCGTACGTCCTCGAAGCGTCTTCGTAACCGGTCGTCGACGCGGCGGGCGGTGTGTCCGCAAAGCGGCGCCCCGGCCGTGACCTCCGGGACACATGGCCGCCGGGCCGGCCGTGGCCAAAACCCGTCCGGTACGCGCCGGGTGGCGTGCCGGCGGGGAGAACCAGGGCCGGGCGGGTGGGAGAAACCAGGGC
>NZ_JBHWZJ010000225.1:0-11638 GCF_042728415.1 Streptomyces sp. NPDC060198
GCCCCCGCCGGGCCGAGAGCAGTGCTCACATACCTCATCAGGCGGCTGCTGGCCGCCGCAGTGATGCTGATCGTCATCATCGTGGTGGTCTTCAGCATCTTCTTCCTCATCCCCAAGTGGACGGGTGTCGACCCGGCCACGATGTACGTGGGCAAGACGTCGGACGCCGCGGCCGTCGAAGGCATCCGGCAGAAGCTCCACCTGGCCGAGCCGATCTACGTCCAGGTCTGGGAGTTCTTCAAGGGCATCTTCGTCGGGCGCACATACTCCGGCGGCGGCGACGTCACCGAGTGCGCGGCGCCCTGCTTCGGTTACTCCTTCCGCAACGAGCAGGCCATCTGGCCGGTCATCACCGACCGGCTGCCGGTGACCCTGTCCCTGGCAGCGGGCGCCGCCGTGCTGTGGCTGCTGGCGGGCGTTTCGGCCGGTGTGCTCTCCGCGCTCAAGCGCGGTTCGCTCTGGGACCGTTCGGCCATGGTCGTCGCCCTGTCGGGCGTCTCGCTGCCGATCTTCTTCACCGCCATGCTGTCGCTGGGCATCTTCGACTACGGACTGGGCTGGATCGACTCCGGATTCGTCCCGCTGGAGGAGAGCGTCGGCGGCTGGTTCCAGGGGCTGTTGCTGCCCTGGATCACGCTCGCCTTCCTCTACGCCGCGATGTACGCCCGCATCACCCGGGCCACCATGCTCGAAGTGATGGGCGAGGACTACATCCGCACCGCCCGCGCCAAGGGACTGAGCGAACCGGTCGTCATCGGCAAGCACGCCATGCGCTCCACCATGACGCCCATCCTCACCATGCTCGGCATGGACCTCGGCGCCCTCGTCGGCGGAGCGATCCTCACCGAGACCGCTTTCAGCCTGCCCGGCCTCGGCCAGGCCGTGCTCAAGGCGATCAACGAGCGGGACCTTCCGGTGATCCTCGGCGTCGTACTGATCACCTCCCTCGCGGTGATCGTCGCCAACCTCCTCGTCGATGTCCTGTACGCCGTGATCGACCCCCGAGTGAGGCTGTCATGACCGAGCTGAGCAAGAGCGGGGCTGCCGCGCCGGAGGCAGCCGCCCCCGGCTCGCCCGCACCCGGAGCCTTCCTCGACGTCCGCGACCTGAAGGTGCACTTCCCGACCGACGACGGACTCGTCAAGTCCGTGGACGGACTGAGCTTCACGCTGGAGAAGGGCAAGACCCTCGGCATCGTCGGCGAGTCCGGCTCCGGCAAGTCCGTCACCTCGCTCGGCATCATGGGCCTGCACACCGCCGGTCAGTACGGCAAGCGCAAGGCCCGGCTGTCCGGCGAGATCTGGCTGGACGGCACCGAACTGCTCTCCAGCGACCCGGACGAGGTCCGCAAGCTGCGCGGCCGCAACATGGCGATGATCTTCCAGGACCCGCTCTCCGCGCTGCACCCGTACTTCACGATCGGCAAGCAGATCGTCGAGGCGTACCGGGTCCACCACGACGTGGACAAGAAGACGGCCCGCAAGCGCGCGATCGAGATGCTCGACCGGGTCGGCATCCCTCAGCCGGACAAGCGGGTGGACAGCTACCCGCACGAGTTCTCCGGCGGGATGCGCCAGCGCGCCATGATCGCGATGTCGCTGGTCAACAACCCCGAACTGCTGATCGCGGACGAGCCGACCACCGCCCTGGACGTCACCGTCCAGGCGCAGATCCTCGACCTCATCCGCGACCTGCAGAAGGAGTTCGGCTCCGCCGTCATCGTCATCACGCACGACCTCGGCGTCGTCGCCGAACTCGCCGACGACATCCTCGTCATGTACGGCGGGCGGTGCGTGGAACGCGGACCGGCCGAGAAGGTCTTCTACGAGCCCCGGCACCCCTACACCTGGGGCCTGCTGGGCTCGATGCCGCGCCTGGACCGCGAGCAGACCGACCGCCTGATCCCGGTCAAGGGCTCCCCGCCCTCGCTGATCAACCTGCCGTCCGGATGCGCCTTCAACCCGCGCTGTCCCTACGCGGACGTACCCAAGGACAACGTCACCCGTACCGTGCGGCCCGAGCTGCTGGAGGTGGGGAGCCGGCACTGGTCGGCCTGCCACCTCTCCCCGGAGCAGCGGGAGCGCATCTGGACCGAAGAGATTGCGCCCAAGCTGTGACCGACGACGAAGCAGTGACGAGCCGGCCGAGCGAGCCGGTCCCCCCGCACGCCGAGGGGGCAGCAGCCGGCGGGACGGTGGCGGCCGAGACCGCCCGGGTGCCCGCGCCGCGTACGGGCAAGGGCGTCGCCCAGGGCGAGGTGCTGCTCCGGGTCAAGGGTCTTGAGAAGCACTTCCCGATCAAGAAGGGCCTGTTCCAGCGCACCAGCGGTGCCGTACGGGCCGTCGACGGGATCGACTTCGAGGTGCGCGCGGGCGAGACCCTGGGTGTCGTCGGCGAGTCGGGCTGCGGCAAGTCGACCATGGGGCGGCTGATCACCCGGCTGCTGGAACCCACCGCGGGCACCGTCGAGTTCGAGGGCACCGACATCACGCACCTCGGGGTCGGCCGCATGCGCCCGTTCCGGCGCGACATGCAGATGATCTTCCAGGACCCCTACTCCTCGCTGAACCCCCGCCACACCATCGGCACCATCGTCAGCGCCCCCTTCAAGCTCCAAGACGTCAACCCCGAGGGTGGCGTCAAGAAGGAGGTGCAGCGGCTGCTGGAGGTGGTCGGACTCAACCCCGAGCACTACAACCGCTATCCGCACGAGTTCTCCGGCGGCCAGCGCCAGCGCATCGGCATCGCCCGCGCGCTCGCGCTCAACCCGAAGCTGGTCGTCGCCGACGAGCCCGTCTCCGCGCTGGACGTCTCCATCCAGGCGCAGGTGGTGAACCTGCTCGACGACCTCCAGGACGAGCTGGGGCTCACGTACGTGATCATCGCCCACGACCTGTCGGTGGTCCGGCACGTCTCGGACCGGATCGCGGTGATGTACCTCGGCAAGATCGTGGAGCTCGCCGACCGCGAGTCGCTCTACAAGGCGCCGATGCACCCGTACACCAAGGCGCTGCTCTCCGCGGTGCCGATCCCGGACCCCCGCCGCCGGGGCGCCAAGAGCGAGCGCATCCTGCTCACCGGTGACGTCCCCTCGCCGATCTCGCCGCCCAGCGGCTGCCGCTTCCACACCCGGTGCTGGAAGGCGACGGAGGTCTGCCGTACGCAGGAACCGCCGCTGATCGCGCTGCGGACCGGGCACCAAGTGGCGTGCCACCACCCGGAGAACGCACCGGACCAGGCCCCGGGCGAGGAGGTGCTTCCCCTGGCGCGCGAGGCGATCGTGGCCGCCACGCCGAAGGCCGTCGAGCCCGAGGCGCCGGCCGAGCCCGAGGCGGCCGAAGCAGCGGCCGAGCCGGGAGCTCCGGCGGCGCCCGGGGACACCGGGGACACGGAGAACGGCGCGAAGGGTGAGGGCGTGTCCGGCGGAGCCTGACCGGGTCCGCGGCGTCTGGCACGGTGCATCGCGGTGTTGCCGAAACGCCCGAATCGCTCTGCGATGCGGGCATTCCAGCGCCTTGCGACGCACCGCACCGGACGCCGCGTCCCGGTCGGTCCTGATCCGCCGGACACACCCTGAGGCCTGCATCGACTTCCGGGCCGGGCTCGCGGCCGATCCGGCCCAGAACTCGATACAGGCCTGAGCACCGGCACAATTGGCCGGTGCTCACCGAACTGTTCACTCCCTCCGTCCAGCACGCGCTCGATGTCGTCGGGATCTTCTTCTTCGCGATCTCCGGCGCTCTTCTCGCCGTACGCAAGAACTTCGACGTCTTCGGCATCGCGGTTCTCGCCGAGGTGACCGCGCTGGGCGGAGGGATCTTCCGTGACCTGATCATCGGGGCGGTGCCGCCGGCCGCCTTCGTCGATCTCGGTTACTTCCTCACCCCGCTGATCGCGGCCGCCCTGGTCTTCTACCTGCACCCGCACGTCGAGCGCATCCAGGTCGGCGTCAACGTCTTCGACGCGGCGGGGCTCGGCCTCTTCGCCGTGAGCGGCACGACCAAGGCGTACGACTACGGGCTCGGGCTGACCTCCTCCGTCGCGCTCGGCCTCGCCACGGCGGTGGGCGGCGGGGTGCTGAGGGACGTGCTGGCCAACGAGGTGCCCTCGCTGCTGCGCTGGGACCGGGACCTGTACGCGGTGCCCGCGCTCGTCGGCGCCTCCATGGTCGCGCTCTGCATCCAGTTCGACGCCCTGAACGGCTTGACCACTGCTCTCGCGGTCGTCACGGGGTTCGTCCTGCGGCTGCTGGCGATGCGGTTCCACTGGCGGGCGCCGCGCGCGTACAACCGCCGTTCGGCGAGCGGCGAGGAGGGGGCGGCGGCCACCTGAGGAGGTCGGGCCCGGCCGCTCCCTCGATGAAAAAGCTACCGCTCAGTAGGGTGTCGGTGTAGCGTGCCTGGCATGGCACAGGCAGCAGCGCACCCGGCACCGACCGGGCAGACGACCCCCGGACCCGCGACCCTCGCGCGGGCGGCCGTCGGGGACAGCGAGTTCGACCGGGACACCGCGGTCGTCCGTCGCGAGGAAGGCGTCTACGACGCGGAGCTCTCCGCCGGGTGGACCATCATCCACGCGGTCAACGGCGGCTATCTGCTGGCCCTCATCGGCCGCGCGCTGGGCGATGCGCTGCCGCACCCCGACCCGTTCTCGGTCACCGCGCACTACCTCACCGCCTCCGTACCCGGCCCCGCCGTCATCCGTACCGAGGTCGTCCGCGCCGGGCGCACCCTCTCCACCGGCCAGGCGACCCTCTACCAGTACGCCGAGGACGGCAGCGAGATCGCCCGCATCCGGGTGCTCGCCACCTACGGCGACCTCGACGCCCTGACCGACGAGGTCCGCACCACCGCGCTCCCGCCCGCCATCCCGCCGTACGACCAGTGCCTGGGGGCCGAGTCCGGCGGCGACGTGATCCCCGGCAGCTCCGCCATCACCGAGCGGCTCGACATCCGGCTCGACCCCGCGACGGTCGGCTGGGCGCTGGGCAAGCCGTCCGGCAAGGGCGAGATGCGCGGCTGGTTCGGCCTGGCGGACGGCCGCGACCCGGACCCGCTCTCCGTGCTGCTCACCGTCGACGCGCTGCCGCCGACCTCGTTCGAGCTGGGCCTCAAGGGGTGGACCCCCACCGTCGAACTCACCGTCCACGTCCGTTGCCGCCCGGCCCCCGGCCCGCTGCGCGTCGCCATCACCACCCGCAACCTCGCGGGCGGCCTCCTGGAGGAGGACGCCGAGGTCTGGGACAGCGCGGACCGGCTCGTCGCCCAGTCCCGCCAGCTCGCGCGGGCGCCGCGGGGCTGACCGTGCCGCGCGCGGCCCGCAGCGCCGACCCGACCCGTCCGGTGGACCGCCGGACGGGTCCCGTGCTGTCCGGGGTCTCTTCCGGCCGGACCTGTGCGCGGGGGAGCGGCGCGCGCCGGCGCGGCTCCTGACGTGCTGTTTGCTCCCGGCGGCTCCCGGGTACCCGGACTCAGCGCCGAGCGGCGGTGCAGCGACGCCGCACCCCAGGAGGCAATGCCCATGAGCCACAGCGACGGAACGGGTCTCGGGACCATCACCACCAAGGTCCCCGCCCGTCTGGACCGACTTCCCTGGTCACGATGGCACTGGATGATCGTGATCGGCCTCGGGACGGTCTGGATCCTGGACGGTCTGGAAGTGACCGTCGTCGGGAACATCGCCAGCCGCCTGTCCGAGGACGGCAGCGGACTGCCGATCACCGACGCCCAGGTCACCGGCCTCGCGGCGGCCCTCTACGTCGCCGGAGCCTGCTCGGGCGCCCTCTTCTTCGGCTGGCTCACCGACCGCTTCGGCCGCAAGAAGCTGTTCCTGATCACCCTCGCGGTCTATCTCCTGGCCACCGCGCTGACGGCGCTCTCGTTCTCGGTCTGGTGGTTCTTCCTCTTCCGCTTCTTCACCGGCTTCGGCATCGGCGGCGAGTACGCGGCCATCAACTCCGCGATCGACGAACTGATCCCGAGCAAGTACCGGGGCCGCGTCGACCTGATCATCAACGGCAGTTACTGGCTGGGCGCGATGGGCGGCGCCCTGCTCTCCGTCCTCGCGCTCAACACCGACATCTTCCCGAAGGACATCGGCTGGCGGCTCACCTTCGCCCTCGGCGTGGTCCTCGGCCTGGTCATCCTGCTGGTCCGCCGGCACGTGCCCGAGAGCCCGCGGTGGATGTTCATCCACGGCGACTCCGAAGGCGCGACACGGATCGTCGACGAGGCGGAGGAGGAGATCGAGAAGGAGAAGGGTCGGCCGCTGCCCGAGGCGGAGACCGCGATCACCATCGAACAGCGGCGCAGCATCGGCTTCGTGGAGATCGCCCGCACCCTCTTCCGCGACTACCCGAAGCGGGCGACGCTCGGCTTCTCGCTCTTCATCGGCCAGGCGTTCCTGTACAACGCCATCACCTTCGGGTTCGGCTCGATCCTGGTGAAGTTCTTCGACGTCTCCAGCGGGACGACCGGGTACTTCTTCGCCGTCATCGCCTTCGGCAACTTCCTCGGGCCGCTGCTGCTCGGCCGGCTCTTCGACACCTGGGGCCGCCGCCCCATGATCGCGGGCACCTACATCCTCTCCGGCGCCCTGCTCTTCGGCACTGCGGGGCTGTTCGGCGCCGGGGTGCTCACCGCCACCACCATGACCCTCTGCTGGTGCGTGGTGCTGTTCTTCGCCTCGGCCGGGGCGAGTTCGGCCTATCTGACGGTCAGCGAGATCTTCCCGATGGAGACCCGGGCGATGGCGATCGCCTTCTTCTACGCCATCGGTACGGCGGCCGGCGGCATCTCCGGCCCGCTGATCTTCTCCGGGCTCACCGCGAGCGGAGTCGTGGGCGACGCGGTCATCGCGTTCTGCATCGGGGCCGCGCTGATGGTGGCCGCCGGGCTGGTCGCGGTCTTCTTCGCGGTCCCCGCCGAGCGGAAGTCGCTGGAGGACATCGCCACCCCGCTCTCCGCGCGGGAGGGGGAACAGCCGTAGAGGCCGCCCCGTCGGCCGTTCCCGTTCCCGTCCCCGGCGTCGTGGGGCGGGAGCGGTACTTCGCGGACCCGGCCCGGCCGGTACTCAGCCGCCGCCCACCGGGGGCGTCCGGCCTTCGTCGTCCAGCCAGTGGCGGCGCCCCAGGGTGATCAGGCGCAGGCGGCGCCGCGCCACCCGCACGACCTCCTCCTCGGTGCCGGGAGTCGCGTCCAGGAGCGCGGAGGCGGTGATCACCATGTGGTCGACGTGCAGCCCGCCCAGCATCAGCAGGTCCTCCCGGCTCCAGAGCGCCGACTCCGCTTCCCCGGCCAGCGCGTCGGCCACCTCCGTGACGAACAGGGCGAGTTGCGCCGCTATCGCCGCGCGGACCTCGGCCACCCCGCCGTGCTGCTCCCGGGCGATGAAGCGGAAGTGCGCGGGCCGCGCCGCCACATGGCCCGCGATGGCCGTGACGCTCCGCTCCAGCCGCTCCTCGCTGATCCCCGTCCCGGCGAGGACCTCGCCGATCAGGCCGTGCAGGCTGCCGAGCGTCTGGTCCACCAGGGCCACGCCGAGCGCGGCCGTGTCCTCGAAGTGGCGGTAGAAGGCGGTGGGGGTCACCCCGGCCGCCCGCGTCACCTCGCGCAGGCCGAGGCCGCTCAGGCTCTGGTGCTCCAGGAGCCGGAGGGCGGCGTCCAGCAGGCACTGACGTGTCCTCAACTTCTGGGCCTGACGGGTCCCGGTCGTGTGACTCATGCCATTCAGTAAACAACTGTTCTCCGGTTCGGGGGAGCCCTGGGAGAGGGTGCGCGGGTTTAGACTAGGTAGTCAGTGAACAGTCGTACTCTCACTGGATACGGAAGCCGGCGCCCACGCCGCCGGGGCACGCCCCCGTGGTGTGTACGACTCCGACGATCAGAAAGGCCGCCCATGCTCGCCCTCGTCGCCGCACTGCTCCTGTTCGGGATCGTGCTCGGGACGGTCGCCCACCTCCCGGTCGCGCTGACCCTGGCGTCCGCCGCCCTGATCGGCTGCTGGCTGATCGGCTTCGCGGTCCGTGAGCGCCGGTCCCACTGAGCCGCGGTTCCACTGAGCCGCCGCCGGTCCTGCTGGGCCGCCGCGGTCCACCGAGCTGCCTCCGGTCCCACCGGGCCGCCGCCGCTCGCACCCTTTCGCAGAGATCCCGCCTCCGGCCGAAGGAGCTCGCACCATGGCCCTCTTCCCGCTCGTCGCCCCCGCCCTCCGTCCCGGCCGCCGGGCCGACCGCGGGGCCCGGCCCGCACGGGCCACCGTCACCAAAGAGGCCGTCGACGGGGCGCGTGCCCGTGACGCGGACGGACTCGCCGTCGCCTCGTTCGTCCTCGGCCTGCTGGGCTTGCTTGTGTTCAACCTGCTGTTCGGCCCGGCCGCCGTCGTCATGGCGGTGATCGCGCTCGCCCGGTCCACCGAACGGCGCGGAAGGGCCCTCCTGGGCCTCGCCCTGGGCGTCGCCGACCTGGTCGTCCTCGCCGTAGTGGTCACCGCTCACGGGGTGGTCGCCTGGGGCTCGTAGAATCGGACGCACCATGGCTTACCTCGACCACGCCGCGACCACGCCGATGCTTCCGGAGGCGATCGCGGCGATGACCGCGCAGCTCGCCGCGACCGGTAACGCGTCCTCCCTGCACGCAGCCGGGCGCCGGGCCCGCCGTACCGTCGAGGAGTCCAGAGAGACCCTCGCCGATGCCCTCGGTGCCCGCCCCAGCGAGGTGGTGTTCACCTCGGGCGGCACCGAGGCCGACAACCTCGCCGTGAAGGGCCTGTACTGGGCCCGCCGCGACGCCGACCCCCGCCGCACCCGGGTCCTGGCGAGCCCGGTCGAGCACCACGCGGTGCTGGACGCGGTCGACTGGCTCGCCGAACACGAGGGCGCGACCGTCGAGTACCTCCCCGTCGACCACTACGGCCGGGTGCACCCCGAGGTGCTGCGCGAGGCGATCCTCCGCGACCCCGACGACGTCGCGATGATCACCGTGATGTGGGCCAACAACGAGATCGGCACCGTCATGCCGGTCCGTGAACTCGCCTCCGTCGCAACCGAGTTCGAGATTCCGATGCACGCCGACGCGGTGCAGGCCTTCGGTCAGCTGGAGGTCGGCTTCGCCGACTCCGGGCTCGCCGCGATGACGGTCAGCGCGCACAAGATCGGTGGGCCGTTCGGCATCGGCGCCCTGCTGCTGGGCCGCGCGTACACCCCCGTACCCGTACTGCACGGCGGGGGCCAGGAGCGGCACGTGCGCTCCGGCACCCTGGACGTGCCCGCCGTCGCCGCCTTCGCCGTCGCCGGTGAACACGCCGCCCGTCACCGCGAGGAGTTCGCCCGCCGCGTCGGAGGGCTCCGCGACGATCTGGTCGCCGCCGTCCTGGAGGCCGTCCCGGACGCGGTGCTCGGCGGCGACCCCGCCCCCGGCGGCCGGCTCCCGGCCAACGCCCACTTCAGCTTCCCCGGCTGCGAGGGCGACTCGCTCCTGCTGCTGCTGGACGCCCAGGGCATCGAATGCTCCACCGGCTCCGCCTGCACCGCCGGGATCGCCCAGCCCAGCCACGTGCTGCTGGCCACCGGCACCGACCCCGACCTGGCGCGCGGCACCCTGCGCTTCTCGCTCGGCCACACCTCCACCGCCGAGGACGTCGCCGCCGTGGCCCGCGCCATCGGCCCCGCCGTCGAACGCGCCCGGACCGCCGGACTCAGCTGACGGACCACCCGGCCCCGGGCGCTCAGGCCGGGCGTCCCGAGGCCGCCCGCCGTACCAGTTCGATGTACCGGTCCCAGTCCCAGTGCGGTCCGGGGTCGGTGTGGTCCGTCCCCGGCACCTCCACGTGCCCGACGACGTGCTCCCGGTCGACGGGAATGGCGTACCGCCCGCAGACCGAGGCCGTCAGCCGTGCGGAGGATGCGTACATCGCGGCGGTGAAGTCCTGCGGCCGGTCCACGAACCCCTCGTGCTCGATGCCGACGCTCCGCTCGTTGTACGCGCGGTTGCCCGCGTGGTACGCCACGTCCAGCTCCCGGATCATCTGCGTCACCGACCCGTCCTTGCCCACGACGTAGTGCGCGGCGGCCTGGTGCGCGGGGTCCTGGAAGACGCGTACCGCGCTCGCCAGACTGCCCTGCGTGACATGGACGACCACCCGGTCTATCGCGAAGTCGTCGGGGCGGTCCGCGCGCCGCCAGTTCGCCCCGGAGGCCGCCGTCCAGTGGGCCCCGGCGTAGTCCAGCTCGCCGGGGGTGCGCGGCTTCTCCACGCCCGGCAGCCGCCACCACGCGTGTTTCAGCTCGTCCCGCGCCAGGGCGGCGGCCGTGACCGCCGCCGCCATGGCCGAGCCGCCGATCAGCAGGGTGCGCCGGCTCACACCGTCCGCGGTCCCGTCCCGGCCGGACGGACCGCCTCCCGTGGTTCCCATGACAGCTGGAACGCATATCCGCGGGCGATCGGTTCCCGGAGCCCCGTACTCTGGACGGGCTATGACTCAGACTTCCCAGCGCCCCCTGCGCGTGCTCGCCGCCATGTCCGGTGGAGTCGACTCCGCCGTCGCCGCCGCGCGCGCCGCCGAGGCGGGGCACGACGTGACCGGTGTGCACCTCGCCCTCTCCGCGAACCCGCAGTCGTTCCGTACTGGAGCGCGCGGCTGTTGCACCATCGAGGACTCCCGGGACGCCCGCCGCGCGGCGGACGTCATCGGCATCCCGTTCTACGTCTGGGACCTGGCGGAACGCTTCCGCGAGGACGTCGTGGAGGACTTCGTCGCGGAGTACGAGGCCGGGCGCACGCCCAACCCCTGCCTGCGCTGCAACGAGAAGATCAAGTTCGCGGCGCTGCTCGACAAGGCGCTCGCCCTGGGCTTCGACGCCGTGTGCACCGGCCACTACGCCACCGTCGTACTGAACGACGACGGCAGCCGCGAACTGCACCGCGCCTCGGACATGGCCAAGGACCAGAGCTACGTCCTCGGGGTGCTGGACGAGAAGCAGCTCGCCCACGCGATGTTCCCGCTCGGCGACACCCTCACCACCAAGGAGGAGATCCGCGCCGAGGCCGAGGCGCGCGGACTGGCCGTCGCCAAGAAGCCCGACAGCCACGACATCTGCTTCATCGCGGACGGCGACACCCAGGGCTTCCTGGCGAGCCGGCTCGGCGGCAAGGCGGAGGGCGACATCGTCGACGAGGCGGGCGCCAAGCTCGGCACCCACGACGGGGCTTTCGGGTTCACCATCGGACAGCGCAAGGGCCTGCGCATCGGCCACCCGGCCGCCGACGGGAAGCCCCGCTACGTCCTGGACATCTCCCCGGTGAACAACACCGTCACGGTCGGCCCGGTGGAGGCCCTCGACGTCACCGCGCTCACCGCGATCAAGCCGCGCTGGTGCGGCACCGCCCCGGCGGGCCCCGGCACGTACACCGCGCAGCTGCGCGCCCACGGGGGCGAGAGCGAGGTCACCGCCGAGCTGACCGACGGCACCCTGCACGTCTCCTTCGCCGAGCCGGTGCGCGGGATCGCCCCCGGCCAGGCGGTCGTGCTCTACGACGGCACCCGGGTCGTCGGGTCCGCGACCATCGCGACCACCGTCCGGCGCGAGACGGCCCCGGCTTCCTCCTGAACGCGGAGGAGCCCCGTGACCGGCCCGCCCGGC
>NZ_JBHWZJ010000226.1:0-11529 GCF_042728415.1 Streptomyces sp. NPDC060198
CGGTCCGCATCGAGTGCGGGTGCGGGTGCGTCAGAAGGTGAGCGAGAAGCTGTTGATCTTGCCGGTGTCGCCCGAAGCGACGTCCTGCACCTTCAACTTCCACACGCCGTTGGCGACTTCGGATGAGGCGTTGACGGTGTAGGCGGCGACGACGTTGTCCGCCGAGTCGCTGCTGCTCGCGCTCTTCAGCCGGTAGGCGGTGCCGTCCGGTGCCACCAGGTCGACCACGAGGTCACCGCGCCAGGTGTGCCGGATGTCCACGTCCACCTTGAGGGTGGCGGGCGCGTTTCCGGTGCGCCCGGAGACGGTGATGGCGGAGGTGACGGCGGCGCCGTTGTCCGGCACGGTCACGTCGGTGGCGTTGGTGAACACCGTCCCGGCCGGCGGGGTGGCCGTGGCGGCCGAGAGGTTCCAGACCGCGTAGGCGATGGCGTCGCTGTTGCGGTCGAGCGCGGTGTCGTCGATGTTGGTGGAGCTGTCGCAGGAGGCGTGGTAGCACCGGTCGAAGGCGATACCCGAGGTGCCGCCCCACTTCTGCGCCTGCGCGGCGGTCTTGATGTAGTCGGCGCCGGAGAAGAGCCCGCCGACCGGGACGCCCGCCGTCTTGAAGGGCGCGTGGTCGGAGCGGCCGTCGCCCTCGGTCTCGATCTCGGTGGCTATGGAGATGCCCGCGTAGTAGTCCTTGAAGGTCTGCTCGATCGTCGGGTCGTCGTCGTAGACGAAGTAGCCCGGGTTGGGCGAACCGATCATGTCGAAGTTGAGGTAGCCGGTGAGCTTGGCCCGCTCGGTGGCGGCGAGGTTGTTGACGTAGTACTTCGACCCGACCATGCCCAGTTCCTCCGCGCCCCACCAGGCGAAGCGGAGGTGCTTGTCCGGCTGGTAAGCGGCCCGGGAGACGGCGAGAGCGGTCTCCAGTACGGCCGCCGAGCCGGAGCCGTTGTCGTTGATCCCCGCGCCGGCGGTCACCGAGTCCAGGTGGGCCCCCGCCATCAGGACCTTCGAGGTGTCGCCGCCCGGCCAGTCCGCGACAAGGTTGTAGCCGGTGGAGCCGCCGGAGGTGAACTGCTGCAGGGTGGTGGTGTATCCGGCGGCGTCGAGCTTCGCCTTCACGTAGTCGACGGACGCCTTGTAGCCGGTACGGCCGTGGGCGCGGTTGCCGCCGTTGGCGGTGGCGATCGACTGGAGCTGGGTCAGGTGGGCCTTGACGTTGGCGAGCGGGATGTCGGGGGCGGCGACCGCCGTCACCGACGCGGGGGCGGGTACGCCGACGGGGGCCGCGGAGTGCGCGGCCCCCGTCGTCACGAGCAGGGAGGCCACCGCGAGGGCGGCGGCGGAGGGAAGGGTTCTGCGCAGGACCGATCTCATCACATGCTCCGATTTCCGTGAAAGGTGACGGAAGGCGCGGGGGGTACCCGGCCGGGGCGGTACCCCCGGCCGGACCTGGAGCTGGTGGTGCGCGGTGCGATGCGGCGTGCGGGCGCGCGTGCGGTGTACGTGTGCAGGTGCGGCGTGCGGCGTGCGGTGTACGCGTGCGGGTGCGGCGCGGCGCGCGGAGTTCCGGGCACGCCGGTGCGTGACCGATATTCAGCCAGTTAGCCGTACACGGTCAAGAGCAGGAACCGGACATGACTGTTCGGTCAACGGACGGCGCAGGCCAGGGCGTTACGTGGTTCGCCCACCGGTCACGGCGAACGGCCCTCCGCGCTCCCGCGCTCCCTGCCGCCCTCGCCGGCTCACCCGTGCGGAAGCCCGCTCCGTGTCGCTGCCCGGCGCGCGAGCGGTCGGCTGCGAAGGTACGGCGAGAGTTTTCGGCCGGATGCCCCGAAAGGCGCCGGACGCCATGCCGTCGTGTCCGTCCACGCGTGCGATCCGGGGCCCGGGTTCGGCCCGCGCGGCGCGGGAGGGCCCGGAGGGCGGGTCGGCCGTCCGGCTCGTACCGCCTCGGCAGGAGGGCACGCATGACCACGGGTCAGGGCCACGAAGGCACCACGGCTCGCACCGGCGCCGCCGGCCGCGGGGGCGGCACCCCCGCGTGCGGCCGCCGGGGGTTCCTGCGGGCCGGCGGCGGGATCGCGGCGGCCGCCGCGCTGCCGCCGGTGCTCTCCGGATGCTCGGGCGGCTCCGGCGACGGGCTGCGGATCGTGGGGGTCACCGACCAGCAGCAGCCGGTGGAGGAGCTGCTGAAGCTCTACCGCAGGAGCAGACCCGGGGAGTCCTTCACCACCTCGTTCGCGCCCACCGAGCAGATGCAGACCGTGGTCCGCACCCAGCTCGCCGGGGGCAACGCCCCGGACGTGCACGCGGTGTACCCGGGCAGCGGCAGCGCGATGTCCATGGTCGAGCTGGCCAGGGCCGGGCTGCTCACCGATCTCAGTACGCAGCCGTGGACGGCGAACATCCCGGCGGCCTTCGGTACGGCCTACCGGTACGAGGGGCACACCTACCTCTACTCGGCGGGCAGCTGCCTGATCGGCGCGATCTACAACAAGAAGGTCTTCGCCCGCGCCGGTGTCGAGCCGCCCTCGACCTGGAAGGAGCTGCTCGCCGTCTGTACGAGGCTCAGGGCGCGGGGCGTCGTGCCGATCGCGCTCGGCGCGCAGACGCCGTGGGTGACGCAGCTGATCAGCTACGCGCTGGTGCCCAACGCGGTCTACGCGCACAACGCCCGGTTCGACGACGACATGGCGGCCGGCCGGACGACCTTCCGGGACTCGGGCTGGGCCGATGCCCTGGGCCGGTACCAGGAGCTTCAGCGCAAAGGTTTCTTCAACGACAACCCCAACGGCACCACGTTCGAACAGCAGACCGCGATGGTCGCCACCGGGAAGGCGGCGATGGCCGTCCAGGTCTCCGCGGTGCTCGGGGTGTTCCGGGAGGCCACCGGGAGCCCGGAGGACCTGGCGATGTTCCCCTTCCCCGGCGGCGACGATCCGGCGCGGCTGTGGATCCCGGCCGGGATCGTGGTCGGCCTCGGCGTCTCCGTACGGGCGAAACGGGACCCCCGGGCGGCGGACTTCATCGCGTTCCTCGGGAAGCAGGAGAACATCGACCGCTGGGCGTCCGCCGTCTTCGCGATCCCCTTCCGGCGGGACGCCTCCACCGCCGTCGACCCGGTCCTGGAGCCCTTCCTGCCGATCGTGGACGGAGGCCGTGCCGTGCCGTTCATGGACCAGCGGTGGCCCAACGCCGAGGTGCAGCCCGCGCACTTCGCGGCCGTACAGGATCTGCTGTCCGGCGAGACGGACGTCCGGGGCGCGCTCGGGCAGATGGACGACGCCTACCGGAGGGCCTCATGAGCCGCTCGCTCCCCCAGCCCGAAGAGATCGAACCCGAGGGGACCCGGCCCGGGAAGGACGGGCCCAGGGCTCGCCCCGGGAAGACCCCGCCCACGATCCCGATCCCGCCGCCCCAGACACCGGCCCGCCCCCGCGCCCGTACGCGCCCGAGCCGTGATCTCACGGTCCCGCCCTGGGGGTTCGTGGTCCCCGCGCTGCTGGTGTACGCGCTCGTGGTGCTCTACCCGAGCATCGCGGGCGTGGCGTACGCCTTCACCGACTGGTCCGGCATCGGCGACGCCTCGTTCGTCGGTCTGGCGAACTTCCGGGCGCTCCTGGACGACCAGCGGACCCTGGACTCGGTGGTGAACACGCTGCTGCTGACCGTCGCCGTGGTCGTCGTGCAGAACGTCGTGGGTCTGCTGCTCGCGCTGGGGGTCGACACCAACATCCGGAGCAAGTCGCTGCTGCGGGTGGTCTTCTTCGCCCCCGCGGTCGTCAGTCCGGTGATGGTCGCGTTCCTGTGGAAGTACGTCTACAACCCCGAGCCCACGGCTGGGCTCAACGGCCTGCTGGGGGCCGTCGGACTCGGCGCCCTGCGGCAGGACTGGCTGGGCGATCCGTCGCTGGCGCTCTGGTCGGTGGCCGCGATGGTCGTCTGGCAGTACGCCGGGTACTCGATGGTCATCTTCCTCGCCGGGCTCCAAGGGGTGCCGCCCGAGCTCCACGAGGCGGCGAAGATCGACGGCGCCGGGACCTGGCAGCGGTTCCGGTACGTCACCTGGCCGATGCTCGCCCCGGCGCTGACCGTCAACCTCATGCTGTCGACCATCGGCGGTCTGAAGCTCTTCGACCAGGTGTACGCGGCCACCAACGGCGGCCCCGGCACCGCCAGCGAGACCCTGTCGACGGCCCTGTTCAAGGAAGCCTTCGTGTACGGGAAGTTCGGCTACAGCACGGCCGTGGCGCTGGTGCTGGCACTCTTCGTCGCGGCGGTCTCGCTGGTCCAGTTGCGTTTCCTGCGCGCCCGGGAGGTGACCGCGTGAAGTCCGCGCAGCACGTGGAGTCCGTGAAGTCCGTCCGCCGCCGGGCCCGCTGGGAAAGCTACGCCCTGGAACTGGTCATGGTCGCGGTCGCGGTCCTCTTCCTTTTCCCGGTGTACGCGCTGATCACGCTGGCGCTGAAGGAGCCCCGGCAGATCGCCGGCTCCCCGCTGGGCCTGCCCGCCCCGCCGACGCTGCACAACTTCGGCAACGCATGGTCGTCCGCGTCGCTGGGGCCCGCGCTCGTCAACAGCGCGGTCATCACCGCCCTCAGCCTGGTGCTGCTGGTGGTGCTCGGCTCGACGGGGGCGTACTTCCTGGCCCGCCGGGCCCAGGGGCTCGGGTACGGCCTCTACGTCCTCTTCCTGCTGGGCATCGTGCTGCCCTTCCAACTGGGCATGATCCCGCTGTACAAGCTGGTCGACAGCCTCGGCTGGCTGGGGACGTACCAGGGGATGGTGCTCTTCTACACCGGCATCCAGCTGCCGTTCACCGTGTTCCTCTACACCGGGTTCGTCCGCACCCTGCCCGCCGACTACGCGCAGGCCGCACTGATCGACGGGTGCGACCACCGCCAGGCGTTCACCCGGATCGTGTTCCCGCTGCTGCGGCCGATCACCGGCACGGTGGTCATCCTGAACGCCGTCTTCGTCTGGAACGACTTCTTCACCCCGCTGCTCTATCTCGG
This sequence comes from Streptomyces sp. NPDC060198, assembly GCF_042728415.1. Classification (NCBI taxonomy): domain Bacteria; kingdom Bacillati; phylum Actinomycetota; class Actinomycetes; order Kitasatosporales; family Streptomycetaceae; genus Streptomyces; species Streptomyces sp. NPDC060198. The sequence goes on from NZ_JBHWZJ010000226.1 coordinate 5,007, forward strand.
CGGGTCCGACAAGGAGACCGTGCCGGTGGGGGTGTTCTCCTTCGTCGGCCAGTACGTGTCGGACTACGGGCTCGTCTTCGCGGGGCTCGTCCTGGCCGCGCTGCCCGTCCTGGTGGTGTTCCTGCTGCTCCAGCGGTACGTCATCAAGGGGTTCGCCGGGGGCCTCAAGGGCTGAGCCCCCGCCGGACACGCCCTAGGGCCGCAGCGCCCGCAGCAGCAGGTCCGCGAGGTGGCCGGCGACCTCCTGCTTGGTGAGCGGGCCGTCGGGGCGGTACCAGGTCGAGAGGTGGTGGATCGAGCCGAAGTGGTAGTCGACCACGAGGTCGGCGGGGCTGGCGAGGGAGAAGACGCCCGCCCGCTGCCCCTCTTCGATCAGGGCGCGGAAGCGCTCGTGGTAGCGGCGGCGTTCGACGCGCACCTGCTTGTTCTTCTCCGGGCTCAGGTGGTGCATGGAGCGGAAGAAGATCGAGGCGTCGTCGAGGTTCTCGATGGTCGTCACGACCACGTCGGCGGCGGCGTCGCGCAGCCGCTTCTCCACCGGTTCGTCGGCGTTCGCGAAGGCGTCGAGGCGCTCCTGCTGGAGACGGAGCACCCGGGCGTAGACCTCGTGGAGGAGGTCCTCCTTGGAACCGAAGTAGTGGTACAGGGCCCCCTTGGTGACCCCGGCGGCCTCGACGATCTCCTGGACCGAGGTGCGGTCGTACCCCCGCTCCGCGAAGAGGCGGGTGGCGGCGGCCAGCAGCCGCTGGGGAACGGGCACACCGTTCCCTTCCATCGTCCTGGCCGTCGCCTTGGCCATCGCCGCCACCTGCCCTTCGTTGCACCGTGAACGTGTTCTACCGCGGGGAACGCAGTTCCCGCCTGAGGATCTTCCCACTCGCCGTTTTCGGCAGCTCGGCCAGGATCTCGACCTGACGCGGGTACTTGTACGCGGCGAGCCGTTCCTTGCAGTACGCGCCCAGTTCCTCCGGCGCCACGCCGGAGCCCGGCCGGAGGCTCACGTAGGCGCGGACCGTCTCGCCGCGGTAGGCGTCGGGGACGCCGACGACCGCGGCCTCGCGTACGGCGGGGTGGGTGTAGAGGACGTCCTCCACCTCTCGGGGCCAGACCTTGAACCCGGAGGCGTTGATCATGTCCTTCTTGCGGTCCACGACGTAGAGCCAGCCCTCGCGGTCCATGAAGCCGATGTCCCCGGTGCGCAGTTCGCCGTCCGGGAAGGCGGCTGCGGTGGCCTCGGGCAGGTTCCAGTAGCCGGAGACGACCTGGGGGCCGCGCACCGCGATCTCGCCCTGTTCGCCGAGCGGCACCTCGGCACCGTTCTCGTCGAGGATGCGGACCAGGGTGTCCCCTCCCGGTACGCCGACCGACAGGGTGCCGGAGACGGGGTCGACGGGGGCTTCCCGGTGCGGGGGCACGGCGGCGCAGGGGGCGGTGCACTCGGTGAGGCCGTAGCCGTTGCGGAGGTACGGGCCGAAGTCCGCCCGGAACTTCTCCACCAGCGCGGGCGGCAGCGGTGCGCCTCCGGAGGAGATCACCGCGAAGGAGTCGAAGTGGGCGGGGGTGGCGTCGGGGTGGGCGGCGAGCGCCATGAAGGCGGTGGACGGGCCGACGGTGTAGGCGGGGCGGTGGGTGGCGAAGGCTTCGAGGACCACGCCCGGCTCGAAGCGGTAGGCGAGGACCAGGGTGCCGGCGTTGGCGAGACAGGCGGCGAGCTGGCAGACCATGCCGGTGATGTGGAAGAGCGGGGCGAGGGCGAAGTAGGCGGCGCCCTCGGGGATCGGGTGGTCCTTGCGCTGGCGTGCGGCGTTGACCATGACGTTGCCGTGGGAGTTCATCGCCCCCTTGGGCTTTCCGCTGGTGCCGGAGGTGTAGCTGATCAGCGCGGTGTCGGCGGCGGTGAGTCCGCGACCCTCGGGGGCGGCGAGCCCCTTGCGGGCGACGGTCACCAGGTCGTCGGCGTCGCCGGGGACGGGCAGCCGCTCGAAGCCGAGGACGCGCGGGTCGTTCTCGCTCTGGAGGTCGAGCTCGCAGGCGGTGACGGCGATCGTGACGCCGGGGGCGGCCGCCGCGGTGTCGCGCAGGTACGACTCCCAGGCCCGGTCCGAGCAGAAGAGCGCGGTCACTCCGGCGTCGTCCAGGACGTGGGCGACCTCGCCGGCCTTGTACATGGGGTTGAGCGGGACGACGGTGGCGCCCGCCTTCCACGCGCCCAGCAGGGCGAGGACGAAGTGCGGGGTGTTCTGGAGCATGATCGCGACGCGGTCGCCGTGGCGCAGGCCGCGGGCCGCGAGGTGTCCGGCGACGGAGTCGCTGAGCTCGTCGGTCTCGCGGTAGCCGAGCCGCCCGTCGAAGTAGGCGAGGGCCGTGTGTTCCGGGGCGCGGGCGACCGCGGCCCGGAAGGCGTGCAGGACCGTCTCCGCGGGCTCGACGGGGGCGAGCTGCGTCTCGGAGAGCAGCCCGGTCCAGGGCTTCGCGGCGTACGGGGACGGGGCCGCCGTGTCCGGGGTGGTGGTCATGCGAGGGTCCCCTTCTCCCAGGTGCGCTGGAGCTTGTTCATACCGCGGATCCAACGTTCCGGGTCCTCGGCCCTGGCCTGGTAGTACGTGGCCACCTCCGGGTGCGGCAGGACGAGGAAGCGGTCCTCGCCGATCGCGTCGAAGAGCGCGTCGGCGACGGCCTCCGGTTCGATGGCGGTGGGGGCGAGCACGAGGTCGCCGGCCGATCCGGCGGCGGTGAGCATGTCGGTCCGTACGCCCTGCGGGCAGATCGCGTGGACCTTGACGCCGCGGTGGCGGTAGGTGAGCGAGAGCCATTCGGCGAAGGCGACGGCCGCGTGCTTGCTGGCACTGTAGGGCGCGGCGCCGATCATGGTGAGCAGCCCCGCGGCGGAGGCGGTGGTGACGAACCGGCCGTCGCCGCGCTCCAGCCATTCGGGCAGCAGGGCGCGGGCCGCGCGGACGTGGGCCATCACGTTGACGTCCCAGGCGGCGGCCCACACCTTCTCGTCGGCGAAGACGTCACCGGGCGAGGCGAGGCCGGCGTTGGCGCAGAACACGTCGACGGCGCCGCCGAGGGCGTCCCGGGCGGCGTCCACGATCCCGGACGCGTCACCGGCGATCGCGGTGCCGCCGATCTCCTCGGCGAGTGGCCCGATCCGTGCGGCGTCGAGGTCGTTGACGACCACGCGCGCACCCTCGGCGGCGAATCTCCGGGCCAGGGCGGCGCCGATGCCGCCTCCGGCTCCCGTGACCACTACGCCGGCGCCTTGAACCGTACTCATCGGGTCCTGCCTCTCTGCACGACTGCCCCAGCAGACTAACCAGTCGGTATGTGATCGGGGAAGGGGTCGCGGGAAGGTCTGGGATTCTGCCCAGGCAGGGCGTGGCGCCGTTGTGAATCGGCCCCGCCGAGATCGTTCCGCGCGGGCGCCGCAGGCACTAGCGTGCATGCCCATGACAGTCCGCACGATCATGGAGGTGGCTTGATGAGCCTGACCAGACGGGGTGTACTGGCAGCGGGCGGAGGCCTGGGAGCCCTGGCGGTGACCGCCTCGGGCGGGGGTACGGCGGCTGCCGCGGGCGGGCGCGGCGAGGACTCCGGGCGCGGCGGACGCGCCCCGGTCCGTACCGGCTTCGACCGGCTGGCCGCAGGTGGCTACCGGCTGCTGGCCGGCGAGCGGGTGGGCATCGTCACCAACCCCACCGGCATCACCTCCGACGTGCGCCACATCGTGGACGTCACGCACGCCGACGACCGGGTGAACCTCACGGCCGTCTTCGGCCCCGAACACGGCTTCCGGGGCACCGCCCAGGCGGGCGGCTCCGAGGGCCGGTACGACGACCCGGCGACGGGACTGCCGGTCTACGACACGTATCTGAAGAACGGCCAACCGCTCGCCGACGTGTTCACGGCCTCCGGCGTCGACACGGTCGTCTTCGACATCCAGGACGCGGGCGCTCGCTTCTACACCTACATCTGGACGCTGTACGACTGCATGGAGGCGGCGGCGCTCGCGGGCAAGCGGTTCGTCGTGCTGGACCGGCCGAACCCGGTCACCGGTCGGGCGGCGCTCGGTCCGGTGCTCGATCCGGCGTTCGGGACCTTCGTCGGGCGGCGGGAGATCGCCCAGGCGCACGGGATGACCGTCGCGGAGCTGGCGCTCTTCTTCAACGCCGAGTTCTTCGCCGACCGCCCGGCGGACCTGGACACGGTGACGATGTCGGGGTGGCGGCGCTCGGACTTCTTCGACACGACGGGCCTGCCGTGGGTGCCGCCGAGCCCCAACATGCCGACGCCGGACACCGCGCTCGTGTACTCCGGCACCTGCCTCTTCGAGGGCACGAACCTCTCCGAGGGACGTGGCACCACCCGCCCGTTCGAGCTGCTCGGGGCGGCCGGCATCGACCACCGCTGGGCCGCCGCGGCCAATGCGCTGGAGCTGCCCGGGGTCCACTTCCGCGAGGCGTACTTCGCGCCCACCTTCTCCAAGTTCTCCGGGGTCACGGTCGGCGGGGTGCAGCTCCACGTGGACGACCGCGAGGTCTTCGACCCGGTGCGCACCGGCATCGCGCTGCTGGTGACCGCCAAGGCGACCTGGAGCGGCTTCGCCTGGCGGGCCGACAACTGGATCGACAAGCTGACCGGCAACACCCGGGTCCGCACCATGATCGACGCGGGCGCGGACACCGACGAGGTGGTCGGCGCCTGGCGATCCGACCTCGCCGCCTTCCGGGCCAAGCGGAAGAAGTACCTGCTGTACGGGGGCTGAGACGACGTGGTCCGGGGCGGGAGAGGCGTCTGCGCTCCCCCGCACCGGGCCGGGTGTCTCACCAGGGCAGCGGGCCCTCGGCGTCGAAGAAGCCGCCGGTCGGGCCGTCCGGACCCACCAGCGCCATCCGCACGATGATCTCCGCGCCCTCCTCCACGGTCTGGGTACCGGTGCGCCCGTTGAGGTCGGTCGCGGTGAAGCCGGGCTCCACGGCGTTGATCCGCATTCCCGGAAACGCCTTGGCGTACTGCACGGTGATCATGTTGACCGCGGCCTTGGACGCCGGGTAGGCGACGCCCGGGTACGCGGATGCCGGGTTGCCCGGGGTGGCCATCCGCTCCAGCGAGGCCAGGCCGCTGCTGAGGTTGACCACGACCGGGGCGGCGGAGCGTTCCAGCAGCGGCAGGAAGGCGTGCAAGACCCGCACGGTGCCGAGGACGTTCGTCTCCAGGATCGTCCGCATCGATCCGGCCGTCTCACCGCCCGCGCCGAGGACGCCTCCGTCCGGGGTGCGCGCCTCGATCCCGGCGTTGTTGACCAGTACGTCGAGTCCGCCCCCGGCCTCGATCGTCTTCGCCGCGGCCTCCACGGAGGCGTCGTCGGTCACGTCGATGACGACGAGCCCGGCGCCGATCCGCTCGGCCGCCCGCCTGCCGCGCTCGGCGTCGCGGCTGCCCAGGTACACGGTGTGCCCGGCGGCGACGAGCCGGCGGGCGGTCTCGAAGCCGATACCCTTGTTCGCTCCGGTGATCAGTGTCTTCGTCATGCCTCCCACTGTCCGGCCCGGCCGGGGTGCCTGCCAGACGTCCCGTCTTCCTGGGACCGGCGGTACCAGGAAGACGGGCGGGCACCGGTGCACACTGGTGGGCATGGCGAAGGCGGAGTTCGGGCGGGCGGTGCGCCGCTGGCGCGACCGGGTGCCGCCCGAGGCCGCGGGGCTCGTACCCGGTGGCCACCGGCGTGCGGCGGGGCTGCGGCGCGAGGAGCTGGCGATGCTCGCCGGGATCTCCGCCGACTACGTGACCCGCCTCGAACAGGGCCGGGCCACCCACCCGTCCGGGCAGATCGTGGAAGCCCTCGCCGGGGCCCTGCGGCTCTCGGGGGCGGAACGCGAGCACCTCTTCCGGCTGGCCGGTCTCGCACCGCCCGGCCCCGGCACCGTACCCACCCGCATCTCGCCCAGCGTCCACCGGCTGCTCGGCCGGCTCACCGGCACCGCCGTCGCGGTGTACGACGCCACCTGGACGCTGCTCCTGGCCAACCCGCCGTACGCGGCGCTGATGGGCGACCCGGCCGGGTGGCGCGGCCACGAGCGCAACGGGGTCTGGCGCAATCTGCTGGGCCCCGGCACGAGCCGGGTCCGCCAGACCCCGGAGGAGCGGCGGACGCTCGAAACGGCGCTGGTCGCGGACCTGCGCACGGCCGCCGCCCGCTATCCGGGCGATCCACGGCTCGCAAGCCTCCTGGCGGAACTGCGAGCGGGCAGCGCCCGGTTCGCCGAGCTGTGGGACTCGGGGGCGGTCGGTACCCACGAGTCGGCCCGGAAGACGATCGACCATCCCGACGTGGGAACCCTCACCCTCGACTGCGACGTGCTCACCGTCGCCGGGGACGATCTGCGCGTGATGGTCTACACGGCCGAGCCGCGCACCGAGGACGCCGAACGCCTGGCACTCCTCACCCTCCTCGGCACACCGGCGGTCGGCTGACCCTCGCGCGCGGACGCGCGGTCCCGGTGCGGGGGTGGTCCGCACC
>NZ_JBHWZJ010000227.1:0-11406 GCF_042728415.1 Streptomyces sp. NPDC060198
CCTTTCGGTCCCGGGCAGCCTCGTTCGTGATCAGGATCAGCAGCGGAAGGTGCCGCTGTAGAGGGCGTGTCCGTAGGAGGAACTCCCGGAACCGAAGCCGTAGACCCCGTCGTCGCTCCAGACCGCTTCGCGCAGGCCGTCGACGCACGTCGAGGCCGGTGCGAGGGCGAAGCCTTCCAGATTGCCGGCCGGCATGACGGCCGGGTTCGTGTAGGTCACGTCCGGCACGATCGCACCGTCGGCGTTGATCTTCATGAAGGTGTGCGTCTCGCCGCAGGTGTTGTCGCAGGTCGCGACGAGGCGCTGAGTACCGGCGTCGAACGTCACGTCCATCACGGAGGCCTTGCCGGTCGTGATCGCTCCGAACGTGGTGAACGTACCGTCGGAGTTCAGACCGTAGACACGCAGCGAACCGTCGTACTCCAGTCCGGCGAAGAACAGGCCGGACCCGTGCGTCGGGTAGTCCGTCGGATCGTAGGCGGCGTGGGTGAGCGGGTCGACCCAGCCGTTCGCGGTCAGCCAGGTGTCCGGCACGTGTCCGACGCCCTCGAATCCGAGGTTGGCGTCGTCCTTGTCACCGGTGTCCAGCTGCGGGAACTGCGCGGTCATGTCCCACTGGTGGACCGGCGTCAGCGTGGATCCGGTCGACGCCGGGTCGAACTCCAGGATCGTGTCCTTGGGCTCGGTGTTCTTGGTGTTGTCGCGCTCGGAGGTGACGTAGAGGTGGCCGTTTCCGCCGATCGTCAGGCCCTCGGAGTCCGGCTCGCCGGAGCCGCCCGAGAAGCGGATCTGCTTGCCGGTCGCGCTCCAGGACGCGTCCGGGATCCACTTGCCGCCGCTCTTGACCAGCTTGTAGAGCCAGTTCTTGTTCTTCGCCGCCCACAGCACCGACGGGTTGGCCGGGTCGAACGCCAGGCCACTCACGTCCCGGCCCTCCGGGCCGGTGGACGTGGTGAACGCGCAGACGTTGTCCGCGATCGTGACGTCGGCGCCGCCGGGCCACGCGAGGGTGCCCGTCGGTGTGGAACCCGTACCGGAGGCCGACTCGGGGGTGCAGCCGCTGGTGAGGGACCCGCCGCCGCCCAGCAGCTCGCCGGTCCCGGTACCACCGCCGGTACCACCGCCGGTGCTGCCCGAGCAGGAGTTCACGGCGCCGGGCGTCGCGGTCGTGGCGGTCCGGAACGGACCCGTGCCGTTGGCACAGCGCTCGGCCGACGGTTTGGCGCCGCCGGTCGTCCAGGTCACCGAGTCGACGGTGTTGCCGCTGCCGTCTACCAGGAAGACCGAGTCGTTGTCGCCCAGCCCGGTGGAGGAGTCGAACGTGACGTACCCACCTGCCGGGATGGTCGTCGCGCTCGGCGAGGAGGACGAGACCGACACGAAGGAGTGGGAGGTGTCGTTGTCGGAGTACTTCCACGAACCGAGGCTGACGGCGCCGGTCCCGCCGTTGTACAGCTCCACGGTGTCGGAGCCGGTGGAGGAGACCTCGTTGATCCGCACCCGGCCGGCCGCAGGGACCGACGACGGGCAGCCGGAGGCGTTCGCGGCGCCGAACGTGGTCGTCGAGATCGCGGTGACCCACGCCCCGGTGCCGTCGCCGCCGCACCGGGCCATCGCGGGCTTCGCCTTGTCGGTCGCCCAGTCGACACGGTCGACCACGGTGCCACCGGACGTGTAGATCACCAGTTTGTCCGAGTCGCCGAGTCCCTTGGGCGAGTCGAAGGTGACGAAGCCGCCGGCGGGGATCGTGCCGGCGGACGGACTGAACGACTGCGGCGAGAAGCTGTCGTCGGACATCTTCCAGCCGCTGACGCTCACGGCGGTCGAGCCGGTGTTGTGGAGCTCCACCGTGTCGTTGTTCGACGAGGTGACTTCGTTGATCCGGACGTTCTGGTAGCCGGCCGGGTCTGCGGCGGCCGCGGGCTGAGCGGTCAGGACTCCTGTGACGAGCAGTCCTGAGAGCGACAGAGCGGCGGCGGACAGGGAGGCGACGCCGGCACGCGTGGGTGAGGTAGGCACGAGGGACGATTCTCGTGACACGTTCTTGAACTGCAGTGCACTCCAGGTGAACGCCGGCCCCTGGTCACCGGAACGCCGGGCTACGGAGCGTTTCTCCGCGTCGATCTCCCACGACGGCTCCACGGGCCCGGGGCACGGAGACTTCTCAGAAGCCGAAGTCCTGCGTCCACCAGGGGCCGCCGTCGGCGATGTGGACGCCGACGCCCAGGGTCGTGTAATCGCAGTTGAGAATGTTTGCCCGGTGGCCTTCGCTGTTCATCCAGCTGTCCATCACGGCCTGTGCGTCGGCCTGGCCGCGGGCGATGTTCTCCCCGCCGAGGTTGGTGATCCCGGCCGCCGCCGCGCGGTCCCAAGGCGTGTCGCCGTCCGGGTCGGTGTGATCGAAGAAGTCACGGGCCGCCATGTCCTGGCTGAAGCTCTGGGCCAGTGAGGTCAGCGAGGAACTGAGCGTCACCGGGCTGCAGCCGACCTTCGACCGCTCCTGGTTGACCAGGTCGAGCACCGCGGCCTGTGCGGAGGCGACCGCGGACGACGCGGGCGCCTCGGTCTTCGGCGCGGCCGACGTCGGTGCGGGGGCGGCGGCGGTGGACTTCGCCGGAGCCGGCGCGGCGGTCGTCTTCGTCACCGAGGGGGTGGCGGACGGCGTCGGGCTCGCGGTCTTCTCCGTGGGGGACGCGGAGGGGGTGGCGGAGGCGGACTTCGAGGGGGCCCCGGGGCGCTCGCTGCCCCGGCTCGCCGGGGTGGGGGCCGCCGTACGGCCCGTCGGGTCGGCGCTCGCGGTGCCCTGCGTGAGCAGGTCCGGGGCGCCGCCGGAGTCGGCGCGGTCGGCGTGCGAGCCGTCGCTCAGGCCGTACGTCTCGCCGCCCGGGAGCATCCCGGACGCGGCCGCGACGGCGCCCACCGCCACGGCGGCGGAAATCCCCAGCAGCCCGGCGCGCACCGGCAGGGGCACCCGGCGCTTCGGCCGGCGGGTGCCGCCGTGCCGTCCCCCGGAAGGCGCCGGGGTGGTTTCGTCAGCGGCGGGGCCTGCGGCGGATCGTCGGTGGCGTCCCATGCGCTGTGCCTTCCTCGTGCCGTTCGGCGGCCCCGGTGATCCCCGGGGACGTCACCGTGTCCGTGGTTCTCACCCGATCGGGTGAGCTGTTTGCGACCGGACTGTACGCCATGACGGACGGGCCGCGAGGGGCTTCGGGCGGCTCGGTCCGGTTAGCGTTCCCGCATGAGTGAAGACGCACGACTCGTGGTGTGGGTACGCGGCCGAGTACAGCAAGTAGGGTTCCGCTGGTTCACCAGGGCAAACGCTCTGGAGATCGGAGGGCTGGCCGGCTTCGCCCTCAATCTCGACGACGGCAGGGTGCAGGTCGTCGCCGAGGGCGCACGTGAGAATTGCCACCGTCTGCTGGAGTGGCTGCGCTCGGACGACACGCCCGGACGTGTGGACGGCGTGACTGAGATCTGGGACACCCCGCGCGGCGGCTACGACGGCTTCGCCATCCGGTGACCGCCCCGGCCGCATGCCGGGGCGCGGAGGCCGTCCGCGCGGCACCCGCGGCGCCCCGCCGTGGTGCGCGCCTGCCGGTGGCACCCGGAGTGACCTGCGGTGCAGTCCCGGCGCGCCCCGGTGTTGCCAAGGGCTGCGGGGCATGCGAAGCTACCCGGTTCGCCAAGATCGCCGAGAGGTGCCGGTCGTCCGGCGGCGGCGGGCCGGGTGATCGTCGGGCGGGTCGCCCCGGGGATGGTGGCGCCCACGGGGTGTGATCGTGTTGACCGTCAAACTTTTTGGTGAGACTCTGAAATCCCCGCGCACCTCAGCTGTTCGACAGGGCTGTTTCCGCAGCAACCGCAGTGATGACAAGAGCACTGCCGGGCACCGCGGGTGCGATTCCCTCACGACCCACACCGCTTCGGTCGGTCACTCAGTGTGGAGGACCATCCATCATGGCAAAGGCGCTTCTCGGTTACGTCGGCGGTTCCGACCCGCGACTCCTCGCCGAGATGCGACGGCTCCAGAAGCGCGTCCAGGACCTGGAATCCGAGCTCGTACGGATCCAGGACGAGAACGACGCGCTCAACGCCGCCGCCCAGCACCAGTCGCTGCTCGACGGCATCGACATCGATGTACCCCAGGCAGAGCCCGCTCTGACCTGACCGGTCGCCCGTAAGGGGCCGGCCGGGCCCGCAGACATCTCAGCGGCCCGGGAGCATTTCTGGATCGTCTTCACCGCGGATTGGCGGTACCGGACGCCGTGATCGCCCGCGATCCCGGCGGAACGGCCACCGGTCCGCCGTGCGGGACGACCCGCGGATCAGCCGGACCGCAGACCGCGCACACCGGTGCTCCACGCTCCACCAGGGACGCTTCGGCGTCCCTTCTTTCTTTCCCCCTCGCGTCAACCCGGCTACCCGGTCCGCCCCCGGCTCCGCGCCCGTACCGCATCCCTTTCCCCAGGGAGATCAGCGGTGCGGTTAACGTCAGATGTGCCCTGCACCCTCAGCGGTGAAACCGTGTGCGAAAGGTAGAGTCCGGCGGCGTGCATCTCAAGGCCCTGACCCTGCGCGGTTTCAAGTCGTTCGCCTCCGCCACCACGCTGCGCTTCGAACCGGGGATCACCTGCGTCGTCGGCCCCAACGGGTCGGGCAAGTCCAATGTGGTGGACGCGCTCTCCTGGGTCATGGGGGAACAGGGGGCCAAGTCCCTGCGCGGCGGCAAGATGGAGGACGTCATCTTCGCCGGGACGACCGGGCGCCCGCCGCTCGGCCGCGCCGAGGTCTCACTGACCATCGACAACTCGGACGGCGCGCTGCCCATCGAGTACGCCGAGGTGACGATCACCCGGATCATGTTCCGCAACGGCGGCAGCGAGTACCAGATCAACGGTGACACCTGCCGGTTGCTCGACATCCAGGAACTCCTCTCCGACTCGGGCATCGGCCGCGAGATGCATGTCATCGTCGGCCAGGGGCAGTTGGACTCCGTCCTGCACGCCGACCCGATGGGCCGCCGGGCGTTCATCGAGGAGGCCGCCGGCGTCCTCAAGCACCGCAGGCGCAAGGAGAAGGCGCTGCGGAAACTCGACGCGATGGGCGCCAACCTGGCCCGCGTCCAAGACCTCACCGAGGAACTCCGCCGACAGCTCAAGCCGCTCGGCCGGCAGGCGGCCGTCGCCCGGCGGGCCGCGGTGATCCAGGCGGACCTGCGCGACGCGCGGCTGCGGCTGCTCGCCGACGACCTGGTCACCCTGCGGGACGCGTTGCGTGAGGAGATCGCCGACGAGGCCGAGGCGAAACGCCGTAAGGAGTCCGCCGAGGCGCGGCTGAAGGAGGCCCTGGCCCGGGAGGCCGAGCTGGAGGGCGAGGTCCGCCGTCTCGCCCCGCGCCTCCAGCGGGCCCAGCAGAGCTGGTACGAGCTGTCGCAACTGGCCGAACGGGTCAGGGGCACGATCTCGCTCGCCGATGCCCGGGTGAAGAGCGCCGCCGCCGTACCCGAGGAGGAGCGCCGCGGCCGGGACCCCGAGGAGATGGAACGCGAAGCCGCCCGGATCCGCGAGCAGGAGGCGGAGCTGACCGCCGCGCTGGAAGCCGCGGAACACGCACGGGAGGACACCGCCGCCCACCGGGCCGAGCTGGAACGCGAACTGGCGGCCGAGGAACGACGCCTCAAGGACGCCGCGCGGGCCCTCGCGGACCGCAGGGAAGGGCTCGCCCGGCTCGGCGGCCAGGTCAACGCCGCACGCGGCCGGGCCGCCGCCGCCCAGGCCGAGATCGACCGCCTCGCCGACTCCCGGGACGGGGCGAGGGAGCGTGCCGCCGCAGCCCAGGAGGAGTACGAGCAGCTCAAGGCCGAAGTCGACGGACTCGACGCGGACGACGCCCGGTCGGCCGAAGAGCACGCGGCCGCGCGGCGGGACCTGGCCGAGGCGCAGGCCGCCCACGGCGCCGCACGGGACGCCGTGACCGCGGCGGAGCGCGGCCGGGCCGCCACCGCCGCCCGCCACGACGCCCTCGCGCTCGGGCTGCGCCGCAAGGACGGTACGGGCGTCCTGCTGGGCGCCGGGGACCGGCTGGCCGGACTGCTCGGGCCGGCGGCCCGCCTCCTCGACGTCGAGCCCGGGTACGAGGTGGCGGTGGCCGCCGCGCTCGGAGCGGCGGCCGACGCCGTCGCGGTGACCGGGACCGCGACGGCCGCCGAGGCGATCCGGCTGCTCCGCGCCGAGGACGCGGGCCGCGCCGCGCTGCTGCTCGGGGGTACGGAACTTCTCGGCCGCCCGGCAGAGGACCCCGGGCGGGTACCGGCGCAGGGCGGCGACCAGGTGCCCGGGCGCCCTGCCGCGGTGCCCCCGCAGGCGGTCGCCGCCGAGTCACCCGCCCCGGTGTCGGTGTCCGCCGGTGATCCGGCCGTCGCGGCTTCGGGGACGCGCGATGCCGGTACGGGTGTCCGTACCGGCGCCGGCCGGCCGGTCGCCGGGCTCGTCCGCGCGCCGGGCGGACTCATGGAGGCCGTGCGGGCGCTGACCCGGGACATGGTCGTGGTGCCCACGCTGGAGGACGCCGAACGGCTCGTCGCCGCCGAACCGGGGCTCACCGCCGTCACCGGCGAGGGCGACGTGCTCTCCGCCCACTTCGCGCACGGCGGCTCGGCCGGGGCGCCCAGCCTGCTGGAGGTGCAGGCATCCGTCGACGAGGCCGCCGCCGAGCTGGCCTCGCTCGTGGTGCGCTGCGAGGAACTCGCCGAGGCCCAGCGGCTCGCCGCCGAGCGCCGCAAGGAAGCCTCCGCCCGCGTCGAGTCGCTGGAGGAGCGCCGCAGGACGGCGGACCGGGAGAAGTCCCAGGTCGCCCAGCAACTCGGCCGGCTCGCCGGGCAGGCGAGGGGAGCGGCGGGCGAGGCCGAACGGACCGCGGCCTCGGCCGCCCGCGCGCAGGAGGCGCTGGAACGCGCCACCGAGGAGGCCGAGGTGCTCGCCGAACGGCTGCTGGTCGCCGAGGAGACGCCCCTGGAGGAGGAACCGGACACCGGGCGGCGCGACCGGCTCGCGGCGGACGGGGCCAACGCCCGCCAGACCGAGATGGAGGCCCGCCTCCAGGTCCGTACCCACGAGGAGCGGGTGAAGGGCCTCGCGGGGCGGGCCGACTCCCTCGACCGGGGGGCCAGGGCCGAGCGCGAGGCCCGCGCCCGTGCCGAGCAGCGCCGCGCCCGGCTGCGCCACGAGGCGTCGGTGGCCGCCGCGGTCGCCCACGGCGCCCGGCAGCTGCTCGCGCACGTCGAGGTGTCCGTCGTACGGGCCGAGGAGGAGCGCGCGGCTGCCGAGGCCGCGAAGGCCGAGGGGGAGAACGCGCTCTCCGCCGCCCGTGCCGACGGCCGGGACCTCAAGGGGGAGCTGGACAAACTCACCGACTCGGTGCACCGGGGCGAGGTGCTGGGCGCCGAGAAACGGATGCGCGTGGAGCAGGTGGAGGCGAAGGCACTGGAGGAGCTGGGCGTCGAACCGACGGCCCTGGTCGCCGAATACGGCCCCGCCCGGCCCGTCCCCCCGTCGCTCCCGGCCGAGGGGGAGGAACTGCCCGAGGACCCGGAGCACCCGCGCAACCAGCCCCGGCCCTTCGTCCGGGGCGAGCAGGAGAAGCGGCTGAAGTCCGCCGAACGGGCGTACCAGCAACTCGGAAAGGTGAATCCGCTCGCGTTGGAGGAGTTCTCCGCGCTGGAGGAGCGCCACCAGTTCCTCGCCGAGCAGCTCGACGACCTGCGGAAGACCAGGGCCGACCTCCTCCAGGTCGTCAAGGAGGTCGACGAGCGGGTGGAGAGAGTCTTCACCGAGGCGTACCAGGACACCGCGCGCGAGTTCGAGGGAGTCTTCTCCCGGCTGTTCCCGGGCGGCGACGGACGACTGATCCTCACCGACCCGGAGCACATGCTCACCACCGGCGTGGACGTGGAAGCCCGCCCGCCGGGCAAGAAGGTGAAGCGCCTGTCACTGCTCTCCGGCGGCGAGCGGTCCCTGACGGCGGTGGCCCTGCTGGTCGCCATCTTCAAGGCCAGGCCGAGCCCGTTCTACGTGATGGACGAGGTCGAGGCGGCCCTCGACGACACCAATCTGCAGCGGCTCATCCGCATCATGGAAGAACTCCAGGAGAGCTCCCAGCTGATCGTGATCACGCATCAGAAGCGGACCATGGAGGTGGCCGACGCCCTGTACGGCGTTTCCATGCAGGGTGACGGTGTATCGAAAGTGATCAGTCAGCGTCTTCGCTGAATCTTCACGCAATTCCCCGGGCTGCTTCACGCGAATGGAAGGACCCCGGGTAGGCGTGGACTCTCGTACACGCCCGAATTCGACGAAGGAACGGATGGCCCCCCGACGCATCCCCTGCGTATTCAAGTGGTGGCGATCTGTTTCGTATGCGCCACTTAAAGGGCTCATCCATCCACGTCTGACATTGCGGGCAGGCACCAGGAGTTCATGTGACCAGCAGAGCGCAAGGACCGGAGTCCGGAGCCAGAGGGGCTCACCCGGACCACATCGGGCACGTCATCTTCATCACGGCCGCCGCCGCGATGGGCGGCTTCCTGTTCGGCTACGACAGTTCCGTGATCAACGGGGCCGTCGAAGCCATCCGCGACCGGTACGACATCGGGTCCGGAACCCTCGCCCAGGTCATCGCCATCGCCCTGATCGGCTGCGCCATCGGCGCCGCGACGGCGGGACGCATCGCCGACCGCATCGGCCGTATCCGGTGCATGCAGATCGCCGCCGTGCTCTTCACGGTGAGCGCGGTCGGATCGGCGCTCCCCTTCGCACTCTGGGACCTGGCGATGTGGCGCATCATCGGCGGCTTCGGCATCGGCATGGCCTCCGTCATCGGCCCCGCCTACATCGCCGAGGTCTCGCCGCCCGCCTACCGCGGCCGTCTCGGATCCTTCCAGCAGGCCGCGATCGTCATCGGCATCGCGATCTCGCAGCTGGTCAACTACGGCATCCTCCAGATCGCGGACGGCGACCAGCGCGGCAAGATCGGCGGGCTGGAAGCCTGGCAGTGGATGCTCGGTGTGATGGTGGTGCCCGCCGTCCTGTACGGGCTGCTCTCCTTCGCCATCCCCGAGTCGCCGCGCTACCTGATCTCGGTCGGGAAGAAGGAGCGGGCCCGCAAGATCCTGGCCGAGGTCGAGGGGAAGAACGTCGATCTGGACGCCCGCGTCACCGAGATCGAGACGGCCATGCACCGGGAGCACAAGTCTTCCTTCAAGGACCTGCTGGGCAGCCGCTTCGGCTTCCTGCCCATCGTCTGGGTCGGTATCGGACTGTCGATCTTCCAGCAGCTCGTCGGCATCAACGTCGCCTTCTACTACTCGGCGACGCTGTGGCAGTCGGTCGGCATCGACCCGACGGACTCGTTCTTCTACTCGTTCACGACCTCGATCGTGAACATCATCGGTACGGTCATCGCGATGGTCCTCGTCGACCGGGTGGGCCGTAAACCGCTCGCCCTCACCGGCTCGGTCGGCATGGCCATCGCGCTGGCCTTCGAGGCGTGGGCCTTCTCCGCCAAGCTGGTCGACGGGAAGCTCCCCAACACGGAGGGCACCGTGGCGCTGGTCGCCGCCCACGTCTTTGTGCTCTTCTTCGCCCTGTCCTGGGGTGTCATCGTCTGGGTCTTCCTCGGAGAGATGTTCCCCAACCGCATCCGCGCCGCCGCCCTCGGTGTCGCCGCCTCCGCGCAGTGGATCGCCAACTGGGCCATCACCGCGAGCTTCCCGAGCCTGGCCGACTGGAACCTCTCGGCGACGTACATCATCTACACCTGCTTCGCGGCCCTCTCCATCCCCTTCGTGATCCTGTTCGTGAAGGAGACCAAGGGCAAGGCCCTGGAGGAGATGGGCTGACCGCCCGCCGCGGGCCCGCCCGTCCGACGTGCCGGCCCGCAGGTCCCCGCCCGCCCGCTCCGTCCTCGCCGCCCCGGCCCCCGGCCGGGGCGGCGGTGTTCCCGGTGCCGTCGGGGTGCGGTACCCGTTGCTGCGTCCCGGCCGTGTCTCCGCTCACCACAATGACCGCCAAAAGGCGCAAAGTGGTGCATCGGATGCCGGAGGGAACTCCGAGGCAGCTCCCCGGCTCCGCCCGTGGCCGATACTGGACGGGTTATGGAAATCGTCATCCTTGCTGTAGTCATCGCCCTGGTCGCTGTCGGCCTGATCAGCGGGCTCGTGGTCAGCAGCCGCAAGAAGAAGCAGCTGCCGCCCTCGGCGCCGTCGAGCACGCCGACCATCACTCCTCCCGCCGAACCGCGTGCCGGTGAGGAGTCCGAGGCGCCGCGCGACGAAGCGCGGCGCACCATCGAGGACGCCGGTCTCCCGGACGCGGAGGCCCCCGCCGAGGAGGCCCCGGCCGCGGCCGCGCAGGCCCCTGTCCTCGACGTCCCCGAGCCCACCGCCGGCCGTCTCGTACGGCTGCGGGCACGGCTCGCCCGCTCGCAGAACTCCCTCGGCAAGGGGCTGCTCACGCTCCTGTCCCGGGACAACCTCGACGAGGACACCTGGGAGGAGATCGAGGACACCCTTCTCACCGCCGACGTCGGTGTGGCTCCCACCCAGGAGCTCGTCGAGCGCCTGCGCGAACGCGTCCGGGTGCTCGGCACCCGGACCCCCGAGGAGCTCCGCGCCCTGCTGCGCGAAGAGCTGATCACCTTGCTGGGCCCCGACCTCGACCGTGAGGTCAGGACCGAGGGCGGCGCCGAGACCCCGGGCGTCGTCATGGTCGTCGGCGTCAACGGCACCGGCAAGACCACCACGACCGGCAAGCTGGCCCGGGTGCTCGTGGCCGACGGCCGCAGCGTGGTCCTCGGTGCGGCCGACACCTTCCGCGCCGCCGCCGCCGACCAGCTCCAGACCTGGGGCGAGCGCGTCGGAGCGCGTACGGTACGCGGCCCCGAGGGCGGCGACCCCGCGTCGATCGCCTTCGATGCCGTGAAGGAAGGCATCGCCGAGGGCGCGGACGTCGTGCTCATCGACACCGCCGGCCGGCTGCACACCAAGACCGGTCTGATGGACGAGCTCGGCAAGGTCAAGCGCGTCGTGGAGAAGCACGGCCCGCTCGACGAGATCCTGCTCGTGCTCGACGCCACCACCGGCCAGAACGGCCTGGTCCAGGCCCGGGTCTTCGCCGAGGTCGTGGACATCACCGGCATCGTCCTGACCAAGCTCGACGGCACCGCCAAGGGCGGGATCGTCATCGCGGTCCAGCGTGAGCTGGGCGTCCCGGTGAAGCTCATCGGGCTCGGAGAGGGACCGGACGACCTGGCCCCGTTCGAGCCGGGCGCCTTCGTCGACGCGCTGATCGGCGACTGACCGCTCCTCGCACCCGCACGCACGCCGATGGGCGGCGGCCCCCGACCGGGGCC
>NZ_JBHWZJ010000228.1:0-11384 GCF_042728415.1 Streptomyces sp. NPDC060198
GCTGCCGTGCCCGCGGCAGCCGAGGCGGCGGCCTCCAGAGCGGCGGCGCGGGCCGCGGTGGCCTGCTGCTTCTGCTGGGCCGCGGCAGCCTTCTCGCGTGCGGCCTGCGCCGCCTCGGCCTTCGCGTCGGCAGTCTTGCGCGTGGTGGCGGCGTCGGTCGCGGCCGTCTTGGCGCTCGCCTTGGCCGTACCGGCCGCGGCCTGCTGGGTCGCGGCCCTGGTCTCGGCCTCGGCGGCGGTGGTCCGCTGCCGGGCGGCCTCGGCGCGGGAGGCTACGGCATTGGCGTACTCCAGCTCGGCGGAGGCACGCTGGGTCTGCGCGACGGCGGCCTTCTGACGGGCCGTCTCCTGCTTCCCCTTCGCGGCGGCCTCGGCCGTACCGGCGTCCTTCGCGCTGTCGGCCGCGGCCTCGGCGTTGGTCTCCGCGCTGTCGGCGGCGGCCTTGGCCTGAGCGGCCGCCTCCTGCGCGGCGATCCGGCGGAACTCGGTGTTGAGCGCGTGCGTCTCGGTCTGCGCCTTCGCCGCCAGAGTGCGACTGGTGCCGACCGTGGCGTCGGTCGCGTCACGTGCCGTCCCGGTGGCCTCGGCGGCCGCTTCGGCCGCCGCCGCCGAGGCGCGGGCGACCTGCACGGACTGCTGGGCGTACATCAGACCCCGGCCGCGCGGCACGTTGGCCGTGTCGGCGAGGGCCCACGCCTCCTGCTGTGCGGTCGTGGCGCTCGTCGCCGCCGTCTTCGCGGCAGCCGCGTGGCTGTTGGCCGAGGTGGCCAGCGCGTCGGCCTTCGCCCGGGCATCGGCGAGATCGGCCGCGGCCTGCTCGTACAGCTCGGGCTCGGGCTTGAAGAGGGAGTCGGGGTCGTTGGCGAGTTCTTCCGCCACGACCTTCTGCCAGGTAAGGATCTGGTCGGCGCGCCAGGCCTGCTGAATGGCCTGGATCATGTCGTCGGTGGCTTCGCGGGTCTCGTTCGCCGCGTCGGTCTCCGCCTGGATGATCGTGTTGCGCTGGGCCGCCTGCCCGGCGTACTCCAGCTCCCATTCGGTCATGGCGGTCATGACCGGGCCGTTGAGTACGCGGTCGAAGTCGAGCGGGTTCTGCCAGTTGCAGCCCGCCCACGCCTGCTTCAGGTCCTCGACCACGACCCGGTACTCCGCCGAGCCCTCGGCCGGGGCCTTCGTCGGCAGGCCGCCCAGCTTCAGGTAGGACGCGACGTCACTGGCGGTGGTGCCACCCGAGTAACGCGTCTCGTAGACGTCCTCGTCACGGAACGACCAGTCGGCGATCCAGTCGTTGTCGACGTCCTGCCCGCGGTTCTCCTCCATGATCTCGCGAGCGCGGGCGACCGCTTCGGGACTGGCGTTGGTGTGGCCGTCCCAGCCGAGCCGCCAGGAGAGCTGTTCCTGGGTGAAGAGGGTGAACTGGAGCACCTCGGAGTCGAACTCCGGTATGTGCCAGTCCATCTCGTCGCTGTAGAAGGCGTTGGAGGCGAACGGCTTGTTGCCGTCCTCCAGCGCGGTCGACCGGGCGCGCAGGTCGTCGCGGTAGGCGAGTCCGGCCTCCTGGTCCTCGCCGCCGGCGAGACCGAGCGGGTAGAAGCCGATCCAGCCGACGTCACCGACGGTGGAGCGCAGTTGCGCGGCGCTGCCCGAAAGGCCCTCGACCGCCTTGGCCTTCATCTGCGGCCCGCCGGCGTGCAGCGCCACTCCGGCGAGACAGCGGTCCTGCCGCACGGTGTCGCCGATGGTGTTGCGGTAGAGGCCGGTGTCCTCCTCCTGCTCCGCGCCGGCGGCGGAGGCCGGTACCGCGGTGATGAGTCCGGCGAGCACGGCCACGGCCGAGACGAAGGCCGCCCCACCCGTGGCTCTCTTGAGAGTCTGTCTTCTGTGACGCCGTCGTCTGCCGACGTCCCGGGCCCATGACATGAGTTCTGCCCAACTTCCAAAGGGAGGCAGAGCCCGCTCGTGGGCACGGCAAGATCAGCCGGTCACGCTGCCGTCACCAGTGAGGAACGGCATCGCTCCGGCACTCCCTCTCCCCCCCCCAGGAACGGGCAACTGCCGTTCTGTGTGGGGCGTGCGGCAGTGGACACGATGGAGTCCCGCCTGCGAACACGCCCGGCAGACAGTCTCACGACCGGACCGATCATGGGAAGGTCAAATGATCTTCACGTATCACCCAAGATGCACCCAGTGGACGACAAAGGGATCGGCAACGTTTCGCGATCGTTGCACCCCCGCCGGCGGAGGGCGCCCACTCGGCCAACCGGCTTCCTTTCCGGTCCACATGACGGCAGGTCAAGCAGGTCGCGCCCTCTCTCCGCCCCACGGCATCGACAGCTGCTCGCCGACCGGAGGGCCTCGCACGCACGAGCACCGGGCCGCGGAGCCGGGAACAGTCCTCCTCGGCCCCTCAGGCCCGCGCGCCATCGAGTACCAGGGCGACCAGCCGCTCGGCCAGCCCCTCGTCCAGCGGCGCGTCGCTCACCAGAACGCGGGCGAAGAGGGGGCCACTGACCGCTTCCACCAGCAGGCCCGGATCGGTGTCGCCGAGGAGCTCGCCACGCTCGATGCCGCGCCGGACCATCACGGTCCCGCGTTCCAGCCGGTCCTTCCAGTACGGGCCCCGGCGGTCCTGCAGGGTGTCGTCGCGTTCGACGCTCAGCCGCAGCAGTGCCTGGCCCTGGACGGTACGCAGCAGCCGGACGAGGGAGACGAAGAACGTCGTGAGGTCCTCCCGCACGTCTCCGGTGTCCGGGACGGGCACGGCCGCGTCGAGTTCGGCGACCAGCGCCTCGGCGATGAGGTTCTCCCGGGTCCTCCATCGCCGGTAGATCGACGTCTCGTGCACTCCGGCGGACCTGGCGACGGCGGAGACGGTCGCGCCCGCGAGCCCCTCGGCCGAGAGGATCTCGACGACGGCGGTCAGTACGGCTCTGCGCATGTTCTCCCCGCGTCGGCGCAGCGGCGGGGCGGCGGGGCGGGGAGTGGTCATGCGGCAAGCCTAAAGCAACTCCACTTGCACTGAACCTCCGGATCGCCGTACCGTCTAATGCAAGACGACCTGCGTTGCACTGGCGGCCGTCGAGGCAGTAGTCGTATCTGGAGGTCATGTCATGGAGCAGATGCTCGCCGCACGCCTGCACGTCCCGAGCCGCACCCTGCGCGTCGAGGAGGTGCCCAAGCCACAGCCCGGCCCGGGACAGGTGCTCGTGAAGGTCGAAGCGGCCGGGGTGTGCCTCTCCGACGTCCACCTGATCGGCGGCAGCCTCACCCCGCAGCTGCTGGAGGGCGACACCGTCACCCTCGGCCACGAGGTGTCCGGCACGATCGCCGGAGTGGGCGAGGGGGTCACGTCCTGGACGCCCGGCCGGCGGGTGGTGCTGTACGCGGGCGAGACACGCAACGGCGTCACGTACACCCGGGGTGTCGACTACGACGGCGGCTGGGCCGAGTACGCGCTCTCCTCCGAGGACGCGCTGACGCTGCTGCCCGACGCCATTCCGTTCGACCAGGGCGCGATCATCCCGGATGCGGTGTCCACCCCGTGGGGCGCGATCACCGCCACCGCGGCGGTCCGGCCCGCCGAGGCGGTGGGCGTGTGGGGCGCGGGCGGACTGGGAATCCACGCGGTACAGCTGCTGCGCGCGGTCGGCGCGTATCCGATCGTCGTCGTCGACCCGAACCCGACCGCCCGGCAGCGGGCGCTCGCCGCCGGTGCCGACCTGGTGCTCGATTCGGCCGCCCCGGACCTGGCGGAGCGAGTGGCCGCGGTCACCGGGGGAACCGGACTCGCGGCGGCCTTCGACTTCGCCGGGGTGCCGGCCGTGCGCGAGCAGGCGCTGACCGCCCTGGCCAAGGGGGGACGACTCGTCCTCGTCGGCCTCACCGACAAGCCGCTGACGGTCGCACAGGGCACCCGCTTCAGCTATCTCCAGCAGCGCATCCTCGGCCACTACGGTTCCGACATGCCGGTTGCACTCCCCCAGCTCCTCGGGCTGATCGAAGGCGGGCGGCTGGACTTCTCCGGTTCGATCAGCGGAACCCTGCCGCTGGCCGAGGCGGCGGAGGCGGTGGCCCGTCTGGAGCGCAAGGAAGGCGACCCCATCCGTCTGGTCCTGCGCCCCTGACGGGTCCTCGGACCGGGCCCTCCCGGGCGGCGCGCCCGCCGGTCGCAGGGGCGAAATCGCTCCGCCCGCACATCCGGGGGGTGTTGTCGGGGCGACCTCCGGGTCCTGTGAAAATAGGGGCCATGACCTGGGACGAAGGTGCCACCGTGCAGGTGGCGAGACAGCCGGACGTGTTCGTGATCGGCGTCACCGGCGCCGTCGACCAGGCGGAGCGCGACCTCCTCGCCGCCGCCTGGCTGGAGGCGGCGGAGGCCGATCTGCCGGCCACGGTGGTCGACCTGTCCGGTGTCACCTTCGGGGACAGCGGGCTGCTCAACGAGTTGCTGATGGCGGAGCGCGGACACCGGCTCCGAGGGCGGGCGTTCATCATCGCCGGTCCGTTGCGCCCGCAGGTGCGGCGGCTGTTCACCGTCACGGGGACACTGGATCACTTCGTCGTCGTGGGCACAGCCGGGGACGCCCCCGAGCACCGAGCGGGCTGACGTCCCGTCACCCACCGTGCGTCCACCGGTGGGTTTTTGAGGTTCAGCCCGCCGGGCCGCGGACGGCGGGCCCGGCGAACACCGGCGGGACCACCGGTACGCCGCCCAGAGCGGCCCGCAGCCCGGTGAGCCCCTGGGCCAGTTCCGCGCGCTGGCCGGCGGGCATGCGGTCGATCGCCCCGGTCAGCACCTCGCCGCGCTTCCTGCGCACCTCGGCGAGGTGCGCGTGCCCCTCCGCGGTCAGGTTCAGCGTCACTTCGCGTCCGCTGTCGGGGCTGGGCCGCCGTTCGACGAAGCCCACGGACTGGAGCCGGTCGCACAGCCGGCTGAGCGAGGGCGCGGAGACGTTGAGTACGGCTCCGAGCGCCCGCATCCTGATGCCGTTCTCGCGGTCGACGGCGTACATCAGGCGGAGTTGCGCGAGGGAGGCGGGGGCGGCCCAGTCACGGTCCCGGGTCCGTTCCCAGAGCACGTCGAGCAGTTCCACGATGTCGCCCGCCGCGGACGCCACGTCGTGGGAACCCGGAGGTGTGACCTCGACGTCGGGCGTCATGGCGCTTCCCCTCTGTTCCCGGTGTCCCCGGGGCGGGCTGGACGCAGCGCGTGCGTCAGGCTGTGCCGTCCGGGCCGGTGGGACGGGCCGAGCGGTTCCGTACGCCCTCGATGACCGAGGGGGCCTCGTGCGCGGTCTCCGAAGTGGTCCGCCCGGTGTGCCCCGGGGCCCGCTCCGTACGCGTGGAGGTCGTGGTGAGGTACTCCAGCGTACCGGTGACCTCCAGCAACCGGTCGAGCGCGGCTCCGCGACCGTCCAGGTGCAGGGCGACGCCGGCCTCGCCGGTCCGTCTGCGGATCATGATCAGGGCGGCGAGGCCGGAGGAGTCGATGCTGCCCGACGACGCGCAGTCGAGACGGAGTTCGCGGGCGTCCGGGTGCCCGGCCAGGAGTTCCTCGACGGTGGCGAGCAGTGTGTCGGCGTTGGTGTGGTCGAGGTCTCCGCACATCTCCACCCGGACCGCGCCCGGGTTGTCGTACCGCGTGCGGAGCCGGAAACCGTCGGAGGGTGTCGTCGTCATGCGTGCTTTCCGGAGGGGGCGTGCGGACGGAGGAGGGCACCGGGCCGGGCGGCCGCGAGGCGGAGGTGGTGGGTGGCGCGGGGGAAGTCCCGGAGCTCCTCGCCCAGCACTTCCAGTGCCGGAACGAGGGAGAGCGCCGGCACTCCGCGGGCGGTCAGGATGTCCCCGGTCCAGTCGAGGAACCCGGTGAAGAGTTCCGGGTCGTCGGTGTAGAGGGCGACAGCGAGGAAGTCGACGATGTGCGCCACGTCTTCGGCCGTCCGGTCGCGCTGGGACTCGGTGTAGTCGCGTGCCCCGGGGAAGCGGTCGTCGAGCCCGACGAGCACCGCCTTCACCAGTTGCGCCTTGCTGCGCACCACCAGGGTGTACTCCTGGTCGCCGAGGTGCGGCAGATCGTCGATGGGCTGGTGGGCGCGCGGGGTGCGGAAGGTGGAGCCCGCCGTGAGGAGAGCGGCGGCGGATCGGGCGTCCGGGGCCCAGGCGTCCGCGCCGAGCAGGCGCGCGTACCGGCCGTCCGTACCGAACGCCGCTCCACCGGCCAGGACCGGGGTGCCGGTCGCCTGGCAGGCCGTGATCGCGGTGTGGGCGGCGGGCAGCCGGGTGGCGAGGGAGGCGGACAGCGCCACGGCGGTGGCGCCCGTCCGGTGCAGATGGGCGATCAGGTGCGCGGTGGGGACCTGGGCGCCCAGGTAGTCGACCCGCAGGCCGCGCAGGGTGAGCACCTCAGCCAGGATGCGGGCCGGCAGGGCGTGCCACTCGCCGTCGACGCAGGCGACGGTGACCCGGCCGGACACACCGGACGCGCGGACGGCGCGGGCCGCGCCGCTCCGGGAGACGGCGCCGACGACCCTGTCGTTGATCGCGGTGGCAGCGTGCTCCTGGGCGACGGTGATGCGGTTGGCGGCCCACTCCACGCCTATCCGGCCCTGGACGGGCACGACGACGTCCAGCAGCACGCTCTCGGCGTGCACTCCGTCGTGGAGGGCGTCCAGCACGAGGCCGGTCGCGGTGTGCTCGTCGCCTTCCAGGACGGCGTCCCACACTCCGTCCCGGAGTCGTGTCAGCGGGTGGTCCGGTGCCCTGCGGGTGGGCGTGCTCATGCGGTGAACCTCCCCCGGGTGTGGCCGTCCACCGCGCTGAGGTGGTGGGTGCGGGGTGCGGCGATGACCACGACGGCCATGTCGTCGTGGCGTCCGGCGCCGACCCACTGCGAGGCGAGCATCTGGATGTGCTCGACGATGGCCTCGGCGGGCATCCCTCCGCACCGGGACAGCGCGTCCCTCAGCCGGTCCTCGCCGAAGAGGGCGTCTCCGAGGGGGCCGCCCCTGGCCTCGGTGATGCCGTCGGTGAACAGCACACAGCTCTCCCCGGGCGCGAGGACGGTCTCCACCGTCTCGGCCCTGGCCTCCGGGAGCGCCCCCACCAGGGTGCCCCGGGTGGCGGCCTCCTCGACCTCGCCGTCAGCGCGGACGATCAACGGGGCGGCGTGCCCGGCGCTGGTCAGCCGCAGCCGCACCGAGGCGGAGTCCCGCACCGCGGAGGCGAGTACGAGGGTGGCGAACCGGGCGTGGTGGGAGTTGAGGAGAGCGCCGTTGAGGAGGTCGATCATCCGCTGGTGGTCGTCGGCCATCGGCAGCAGCGCGTGCAGGGTGTTGCGGATCTTCCCGGTCAGCACGGCGGCGTTCAGGCCCTTGCCGCAGACGTCTCCGAGCACGGCGAGGGAGGGTTCGCCCTCGACCGCCGCGGGGTGCACGTCGTAGAAGTCGCCGCCGACCCGTTCGGTGTCGCGCGAGGCGCGGTAGCCGCCCGCGTACTCCACTCCGGACACCTGGTGGAGGACCGGGGGCAGGAGTTCCCGCATCAGGGTCTCGGTGATCGAGGCCTGTTCGGCGTACATGCGCGCAGCGGACATCGCCGCGCCCGCGCGGGCGGCGAACAGCCGGGCGAAGGTCTCCTCGTTCCGGCTGAACGCGTGGTGTTCGCCCCGCCGGAGCAGGATGAGCGCCCCGGCCGGGACACCGTGGCCGGGCAGCGGAGTGACCACGATGGAGCCCACTTGACCCATGTCCCGCGGTACCACCCAGGCCGGGGCGAGGGCCGGGTCCATCCATCGCGACGGCACGGGCGGGAATCCCTGGAGCGCCTCGGCGAGGCCGGGCACCGCGTCGGGGTCGACGCGCTCCCGGGTGAGCGTCGCGGCGCCGCCCCGGGAGCACCGGGCGATCAGCGTGCCGCCGGTGGACGGGGCCACGACCAGAGCGGCGTCCGCCAGGTGCGCGGCGGCCAGCTGGGCGGTCACTTCGGCGCATTTGTCGAGATTGAGCGAGGACAGCAACCGGTTGGACGCCTCGGTCAGGAAGGCGGTGCGCTCGCGTTCCCCGCGCAGCGCCTCGGTGGCGCGCAGCCGGTCGGTGTCGTCCACCAGCCACCACACCACCCCGCCGTCCTCCTGTCCGGCCGGGTGCGCCTCGAAGCTCCGGTCGCCGACGGGACCGGCGGCCGCGGCCGGATCCTCCCCGGCCCGCCGCACGAAGTGCGCGTCCGCCAGCCAGGACGGAACGGCGTCCGTCAGCGGGGTTCCGGGACGGGCCTCGGGAAAGAGGGCGGCGGCGGCGTCATTGGCCCGCTCGACGGCTCCTCTCGGTCCCACCACCAGGGCGGGGCAGGGAGCCGTGTTCCAGGCCGGCTCGGCCGAAGCGCTCGCACGGGCGGCAGGCGCCCGGTGTGCGGAAGTCACCAAACGAAGAAGGCCCGCTGCGCGAACCCCTCACCTCATCAACTCGACGACAGAATCATTGCCCCCCGGCAACACTCCTCCACCGGAGGGTCTTCTGGCAACCCGTCACCGCCTCCGGCGCTCCGGCGGGGCGGTGCGACGGGCCCCCTCCTCGCGCGCGCCGGTCTTCCTGTGTGAGTTTCGGCACGCGGGGAAAGCGGTCGGTGTGACCCGCGCGAATCGGCGGGCGGACGGAAAGGCGAGAGCGTGAGAAATGTCTGGAGCGGCCCCGTGGCCCTGCATGTGCTGGCCGAGTCGGATCCGACCGAGTTCTCGGTGGAGGCTTCCGACGACACCCTCGGAACGGTGGACCGCCGTTCCCTCGTTCCGGAATTCGACCATCTCGTCGTCGACACCGGCCATTGGAAATTCGGTCGCAGCGCCGCCATTCCCATGGGTATGGTCGCGCGGGTGGATGCCGAACGCCGAGTGATCACCCTGCTCTGCACGAAGGAGCAGGTGAAGGACGCTCCGCGGTTCGCTCGCGATCAGGACACCAACGATCCGGCCTATTTGAGGCGCTTGGGCGCCTATTACGCCGGAATCCTGACGCCGTGAAGCGGAGCGCACATGTCCGGGCTCGGGGTACGGACGGCCGCCCCGGGCCCGCGCGGCATTCCGCCTGCACCGATTCGTACGTTTCCGGGGTGAAGCACCATCAGTGAAATGACCGGACGGAAGAGAGCGACCAGGGGAACGGCGTTCCTGGTCCGGGCGGAAGGGTTCACGCTCGTCCGGCTAAGGGGCGACGCCGACGAGAATTCCGGGGCGCCCGAGCTGGCCGAAGCCCTCGGGACGGCGTTGCGCGAGGGGAAAGAACGTACTGTGGTGGATCTGTCGGAGACGGAATTCGCGGACTCCGCGGTGCTGCACACCCTGCTCGACGCGCGCGCACGTCATGAGCGCGCCGGCGTGAGACTGGTGCTCGCGGGCCCTTTCCGCACCGCCGTACGTCGCTTGTTCGACGTCACCGGCACGGCGGACGCCTTCGCCATGGCGATGAGCGTGGAAGAGGCGGCCACATGCTGAAGCCGGCACGACACGCACGGCCCGTCGCCCCGGCGGCGCCGTGCTCCAGGGGGCGGAGGAGTACGTGAGCAGGGAACATCCGGTGGGCCGCGACGACAGGGGACCCGTCGGCACGGAGCTGCCTCTGCCCGGCGACGCTGCCGCCGCGCGTGCCATCGTGCGTGAGTTGCTGGACGAGCAGTTCTGCACGCTGGGGGGCATGGACCCGGACGACGTGGTCATCTCGGACGCGATGCTGGTGACCTCGGAGCTCGTCACGAACGCCATCCGTCACGGGGGCGGCCTCACCGGGTTCAGTGCCCGGCTCAGCGGCGAGGGGCTGCTGCTGGACGTCGCGGACGCCAGTCCCAAGGAGCCGCGGACCGTGGCGCCGGTTCCCGACACCGTACGGGTCGGAGGCTACGGATGGCCGCTGGTGCGGCGCCTCTCCAAGCGGGTCACCATCACCCGGCAGGCGCACGGCAAGAAGATCAGCGTGGTCATCACCCTGTTCTGAGGCAGTCCCGCGAGCCCGTCCGCCCTCGCGGACCGGTCCGGCCCTGTACGCGGCGCGTCAGCAGCGGTGCGTGACCCGGGCCACCAGGTCCTTCCAGCCGTCCTCGACGCGCTCGGCCGAGAAACATCGACCGTTGCGGTGGTGGTTGAGGAACGAGGGGTCCAGATAGGCGAGCAGCACCTGGGTCAGCAGCTCCACGTCACCCGTCGCGCCCGCCCGCCGGAGCAGGTCGGTGACGTGGGTGGCCCGTACCGTCCGGGCGGGCGCGCTGTAGCGGCGGGTCGGACAGTTGTCCGCCTCCACGTACAGATCGACGTACTTCATCATGTGGCGGATCGTGTGGACGCCGAAGGCCTCCAGCCGCTCCAGTGGGGGCGCGCCGGGGCCCAGCGGCGGCGGTCCGCAGATGACCGCGCTCTGGAACTCCTTCTCCGCGTGGTCGATGAGTGCGTTCATCAGGCCGACGCGATCGCCGAAGCGGCGGAAGACGGTCCCCTTGCCCACCTGCGCCGCGGCGGCGACGGCTTCCATGGTGACGTGGTCGGCGCCCACCTCGCGGACCAGCCGGGATGCGGCTTCCAGCAGGCGGATTCGGTTGCGGGCGGCGTCGGCGCGCTCCTGAGGTTCGTGACCGGCCAGGGGCAGCAGCGTGACAGGGCGGGCGGAGGGTGCCTCTTCGGATCCGGTCTGCGCGGTCATCGCACCAGCCTAACTCCATCCGAGCGAAGTGGACCGCGGTCCGCTTCGCGTGCTATACCCATTACCGGACCACGGTCCGGTTTTATTCTCTGCCACCGTCCCCGGCACTTTTCCCACAGGAGACCCCATGTCCACTCGCATCGTCGCCCTCGTCGGCAGCCTCCGTTCCGGTTCCCACAACCGTCAGCTGGCCGAGGCCGCCGTGAAGCTCGCTCCCGAGGGCGTGGAGGTCGTGATCCAGGACGAGATCGCGGACCTGCCCTTCTACAACGAGGACATCGACGTCGAGGGCAAGCTTCCGGCCGTCGCCGCGAAGCTGCGCGAGGCCGCCAACGGCGCCGACGCGTTCCTCCTCTTCTCCCCCGAGTACAACGGCACCATCCCTGCCGTCCTCAAGAACGCGATCGACTGGTACTCCCGTCCCTACGGTGGCGGCGCCTTCACCGGCAAGCCGGTCGCCGTGGTCGGCACCGCCTACGGCCAGTTCGGTGGCGTGTGGGCCCAGGACGACGCCCGCAAGGCCGTCGGCATCGCCGGTGGTTCCGTGCTGGAAGAGGTCAAGCTCTCCGTGCCCGGCTCCGTCGTCCGCTTCGCCGAGACGCACCCGGCCGACGACGAAGAGGTCGCGCAGCAGCTGACCGCCGTTCTCGCCGAGCTGGCGAAGGCGGCCACCGCCGTACCGCAGGCCGTCTGAGCACACTGATAC
>NZ_JBHWZJ010000229.1:0-11374 GCF_042728415.1 Streptomyces sp. NPDC060198
CCGGCGGAGGGGTGCGGGCTCCCGCGTCCTGGGTCAGAGGTTGCCCCGGCGCTCCTGTTCGCGCTCGATGGCCTCGAAGAGGGCCTTGAAGTTGCCCTTGCCGAAGCCCATCGAGCCGTGCCGCTCGATCATCTCGAAGAAGACGGTCGGCCGGTCCTGGACCGGCTTGGTGAAGATCTGGAGCAGATAGCCGTCCTCGTCGCGGTCGACCAGGATCTTCCATTCGCGCAGGGTCTCCACCGGGACACGGGTCTCGCCGGCCCACTCGCCGAGGGTGTCGTAGTACGAGTCGGGGGTGTCCAGGAACTGCACGCCGGCGGCGCGCATCGCGCGTACCGAGGAGACGATGTCGTTGGTGGCGAGCGCGATGTGCTGGACGCCGGCGCTGCCGTAGAACTCCAGGTACTCGTCGATCTGCGACTTCTTCTTCGCGACGGCCGGTTCGTTGATCGGGAACTTGACCTTCAGGGTGCCGTCCGCGACGACCTTCGACATCAGGGCGGAGTACTCGGTGGCGATGTCGTCGCCGACGAACTCCTTCATGTTGGTGAAGCCCATGACCTGGTTGTAGAAGGCCACCCATTCGTTCATCCGGCCGAGTTCGACGTTGCCGACGCAGTGGTCGACGGCCTGGAAGGTGCGCTTGGCCGGGGGCTGGACGATCGGCTCGACGGCGGTGAAGCCCGGGAGGTAGGGGCCGTCGTAACCGCCGCGTTCGACGAGGGTGTGGCGGGTGGTGCCGTACGTGGCGATGGCGGCGAGGACGACGGTGCCGTGCTCGTCCTTCGACTCGTGCGGCTCGGTGATGCCGCTCGCGCCGTGCGCGACGGCGTAGGCGTATGCGGCGCGGGCGTCGGGGACCTCGATGGCGAGGTCGATCACGCCGTCGCCGTGGGCCGCGACGTGCTCCTGAAGGAAGGTGCCCCAGTCGGTGGACGCCTTGACGACGGAGGTGAGGACGAAGCGGGCGGAGCCGTTGGTCAGAACGTAACTCGCGGTCTCGCGGCTGCCGTTCTCCGGTCCGGAGTAGGCGACCAGCTTCATGCCGAAGGCCGTGGAGTAGAAGTGCGCGGCCTGCTTGGCGTTGCCCACGGCGAAGACGACCGCGTCCATCCCCTTCACCGGGAAGGGGTCGGCCTGCCTGGCGGTGTCGGGAGCGGTGTGCAGGGTCTCTGTCATGCTCCGAGGCTCCCCCCGTCCGGCAAGGTGCGCAACAGTTCGCGTTTTCGCTGCACAATCCGTCCAGTGACCGGCCAGTATGGGCGGGCTGTCCGTACATGATGACCATCACGTCCGAAGGGCCGGTGCGCACCGTGGGGATCGATCGTCTGGACGGGGAACTGATCGTGCTGCTGGCCCGGGAGCCCCGGATAGGGGTACTGGAGGCGTCACGGCGCCTCGGCGTGGCGCGTGGGACGGTGCAGGCGCGGCTCGACCGCCTTCAGTCGAATGGAGTCATCCGGGGGTTCGGGCCCGAGGTGGACCCGGCGGCGCTCGGGTACCCCGTCACCGCGTTCGCGACGCTGGAGATCAAACAGGGCCAAGGCGCCCAGGTGCGGGCCCACTTGATGGGCGTGCCGGAGGTGCTGGAGCTGCACACGACGACCGGGCACGGGGACATGCTGTGCCGGCTCGTGGCGCGGTCGAACGCGGATCTCCAGCGCGTCATCGACCGGGTTGTCGGATTTGATGGCATCGTCCGGGCCTCCACGGCGATCGTCATGGAGAACCCCGTCCCGCTGCGCGTCATCCCGCTCGTGGAGCAGGCCGCGAGGGACACCGACTGATCCGAGGGAGTGCGTCGCTTGAGCTTCTGGGAGTACGTGACGACCCGGCACCAGCAACTGCTCACCGACGCCTTCCAGCACGTCAGCGCCGTCTTCCAGTGCATGGTCATCGCGACGGTGCTGGGGGTGGTCATCGGGGTGGTCAGCTACCGCAGCGGCTGGGGCGGCTCGTTCGCCATCACGTCCACGGCGACGATCCTGACCATCCCGTCGCTGGCCGCGATCGGTCTGCTGATCCCGCTGGTCGGGCTCGGGGTGGCGCCCACCGTGATCACCCTGACGATGTACGGGCTGCTGCCCATCGTCCGCAACTCCATCGTGGGGCTGCGCGGGGTGGACCCGTCGCTGGTGGACGCGGCGAAGGGCATCGGGATGTCGCGGATCGCGCGACTGTGCCGGGTGGAGCTGCCGCTCGCCTGGCCGCCGATCCTCACCGGCATCCGGGTCGCCACCCAGATGCTGATGGGCATCGCCGCGATCGCCGCGTACGCCTCGGGGCCGGGGCTCGGCAACGAGATCTTCCGGGGCATCGCCTCACTGGGCAGCGCCAACGCGATCAACCAGGTCCTCGCCGGCACGCTCGGCATCGTCATCCTCGCCCTTCTCCTCGACGCCGCGTTGGTCCTGCTCGGGCGGCTGACCATTCCCAGGGGGATTCGTGTCTGAGACCGCTACCGACGCCACCGCCGAGCCGGACGCGGCACCGGAGACCTCCGGGGCGACCATCCAGCTGGAGAGCCTCACCAAGCTGTACCCGGGCAACCCGAACCCGGCCGTGGAGAACGTCTCGATGGACATCAGGGCGGGCGAGACGGTGATCTTCGTCGGGCCGTCCGGCTGCGGGAAGTCGACCACGCTGAAGATGATCAACCGGCTGATCGAGCCCTCGTCCGGCCGGATCAGGATCGGCGACGAGGACGTCACCGACATGGACCCGGTCAAGCTGCGCCGGAAGATCGGGTACGCGATCCAGTCCTCCGGGCTCTTCCCGCACATGACGGTCGCCGACAACATCGCGCTCGTGCCGAAGATGATCGGCTGGTCGAAGCGGAAGGTGAAGGACCGGGTCGAGGAGATGCTCGACCTGGTCGGGCTCGACCCCCGCGAGTTCCACGGCCGCTACCCGCGCCAGCTCTCCGGCGGCCAGCAGCAGCGCGTGGGCGTGGCCCGGGCGCTCGCCGCCGACCCGCCGGTGCTGCTGATGGACGAGCCGTTCGGGGCCGTCGACCCGATCACCCGCGACCACCTCCAGGACGAGCTGATCCGGCTCCAGCACGAGTTGCACAAGACGATCGTGTTCGTCACCCACGACTTCGACGAGGCGATCAAGCTCGGTGACCGGATCGCGGTGCTGCGGGAGCGCTCGCACATCGCCCAGTTCGACACCCCGGAGGCGATCCTCACCAACCCGACCGACGACTTCGTCTCCGGCTTCGTCGGGGCGGGCGCGGCGCTGAAGCGGCTCAACCTCACCCGGGTCCGGGACGTGGGAGTCGCCGACTTCCCCACGGTGACGGTGGACGACCCGCTCCAGGACATCTTCAACAAGCTCCGCAGCGGTCCGCACAACGAGCTGCTGATGCTGGACCGCAAGAACCGCCCCTACAAGTGGCTGCGGCGCGGTGACCTGATGCGGGCGCGCGGTTCGCTGGCGCGGGCCGGGCAGCTGGTGCACGACACGGTCACCCGGGACGCCACGCTGCACGACGCGCTGGAGGCGGTGCTCACCGACAGCGGCGGGCGGGCCGCGGTGACCGGGCGGCGCGGGGAGTTCGTCGGGGTGGTGGACATGCGCATCCTGATGGACAACGTGCAGGAGCTGCTGGAGGCGGACCGGCTCACGGCGATGGAGCACCAGCACGAGCTGGAGGAGCTGCGCAGCCATCAGACGGAGCAGGAGCTGGAGGGGGGTGGCGGCGCATGACCCCCAGCAGCCGTCAGGGCCGTGACTCGTCCGGCCGGGAGGCGATGCCGACCCGGCCGCCGGGCGAGCACGACGTCAAGGGGGTGGCGTTCCGGGACGAGGAGAGCGAGCCGCCGCCTGCCCCGGCACGCCCGCCACGACGGATCACCTGGCAGAAGCTGGTGGTGCTGCCGCTGGTACTGGCGGCGGTGCTGGTGGCGACGTACTTCTGGATCAACAACGTCACCCTGGACTCGATCGCGGAGAACTCGATCGCGGGCGACACGGTGGAGCTGCGCTGGTGGCAGCACGTCCGGCTGACGGCGATCTCGACGTTCTGGGTGCTGATCATCGCGATTCCGCTGGGCATCGCGCTGACCCGCAGGGGTCTGTCGCGGTCCGCTCCCCTCTTCACCGCGATCGCCAACATCGGCCAGGCCACCCCGGCGATCGGCCTGCTGGCGCTGCTGGTGATCTGGCTGGGCATCGGGCCGTCCACGGCGATCACCGGCATGGTGATCTACGCGGTGCTGCCGGTGCTCTCCAACACGGTGGCGGGGCTCAAGTCGATCGATCCGACGTTGGTGGAGGCCGCGCGGGGCATCGGGATGTCGGGGACGGGGACGCTGGCGAAGGTCGAGCTGCCGCTCGCCGTCCCGCTGATCCTGGCGGGGGTGCGGACGGCCCTGGTACTGAACGTGGGTACGGCGACGCTGGCCACCTTCGGCGGCGGTGGCGGGCTCGGCGACCTGATCACCTCGGGCATCCAGACGCAGCGCATGCCTGTGCTGGTGCTGGGGTCGGTGCTGACGGTGGTGCTGGCACTGCTGGTGGACTGGCTGGCCTCGCTGGTGGAACTGGTGCTGACGCCGCGCGGACTGGAGGCACCGTGAGGGCGCGGGCGGTGGGAGCGGGTACGGGCGCGGCCCGGGCGGTGACCGGGGCCGTGGTGCTGGCGCTGGCGCTCGGCGGGTGCGGGCTGAAGAGCGGCTCGGTGATGGCGGACGACGTGTCGCCGGGCTCGGTGGGCGCCGGCGAGCCCTTGAAGGGCGCCTCGCTGACGGTCACGTCGAAGAACTTCAGCGAGAACATCATCCTCGGCCAGATGATCGGCCTGGTCTTCCAGGCGGCCGGCGCGGAGGTGCTGGACCGCACCAACCTCCCCGGGTCGATCAGCGCCCGCGAGGCCATCGTGCAGGGCGACGCGGACGCGATGTACGAGTACACGGGCACCGGCTGGATCACCTACCTGGGCAACGCGGAACCGATCGACGATCCCGAGGAGCAGTGGAAGGCGGTACGCGACGCCGACCGGAGGAACGGGGTGACCTGGCTCCCCCAGTCCAGGCTCAACAACACCTACGCGCTCGCCATCAGCCGGAAGAACAACGCGAAGTACAAGCTGAAGGACCTGTCCGACGTGGCGGCGCTGGCGAAGAAGAACCCGTCGGCGGTGACGATCTGCGTGGAGAACGAGTTCGCCTCCCGCGACGACGGTCTGCCCGGCATGGAGAAGGCGTACGGGATGTCCCTGCCCGCCGCGAACATCCGCAAGATGGACGCGGGCATCATCTACACCCAGGTGTCCAAGTCGAACTCCTGCCTGCTGGGCGAGGTCTTCACGACGGACGGCCGGATCAAGGCGATGAACCTGGACGTGCTCGCCGACAACAAGCACTTCTTCCCGAACTACAACGCGGCGCCGGTCATCCACACCCCGACGTTCGACAAGTACCCGGTGATCGCGGACCTGCTGGACCCGGTGAGCGCGAAGCTGACGACCGAGGTCGCCCAGGAGCTCAACGCCAAGGTGGACGTGGAGGGCGCGGACCCGCACCAGGTGGCGCTGGAGTGGCTGGTGCAGGAGGGGTTCATCAAGGACGAGTGAGGGGCGGGGCGGGCCCGGTGCGCGGTTCCCGGCCGGGCCCACTCGACAGTCGGTCGGTTCAGCGGTCGGTTCAGCAGCTGGGGACCTTGCCGCCCTTGTCCAGGGCGTCGAGCGCGGACACCGCGCCCTTGAGAGTGGTGACGGGGATCAGCCGCAGGCCGTTGGGGAGTTCCGCCTCGGCCGCGCCGCACTCGTCCTTCGGCACGAGGAAGACGGTCGCCCCGTCCCGCCGGGCGGCCTGGGTCTTCATGGAGACCCCGCCGACCGCGCCGACCGCGCCGTCCGCCGCGATGGTGCCCGTACCGGCGATGGTGCGGCCACCGGTGAGGTCGCCGCCGGAGCCGTTGCCGTCGAGCTTGTCGATGATGCCGAGGGCGAGGAAGAGGCCGGCGCTCGGGCCGCCGATGTCGCCCAGGTCGAGGGAGAACGTCATCGAGCCCTGCTCGCGGTCGAGGTAGTTCAGGGCCGCGTCGACGGCGACGTCCTGGGACTCCTTCATGTCGTTCAGGTTGTGCTGCTCGATCTGCTTCTCGGAGCCCTGGGTCGGATAGACGGAGTCGCGGGACATGACCGCCCGGTCCGTACGGAACCAGCCGTCGATCACGTCACCGACGCGCACGTCGGCCTTGGGCCCGGTCGCGACGATCGTCGTCATCCGCAGCTGGCCCTCGGTGGTGCGGGTGGGCGCGCCGGTGATGGTGATCACCGGCTTGCCGTCCGCCGAGCCGAGGACGTTGGCCGTGGTGCCGGGCTGGGCCACGGTGAACGGCAGCGGGGCGAGGGCGGCGGTCCCGAACAGGGCGAGTACCGGCAGCGCGCAGAGAGCGAGGGTGCGGGGGCGCGAGAGACGAAGGGGCACCCGGCCAATCTATCTGCCGGTGAGTCCCGCCCCCGGCGCCGGGCCCGCAGGCCCGGCGGCGCTGGGCGTGCGGGCCGCCACACCTGCGCGGGCCGCTGGGAGCGGGACCGCGCGGAACCGGACCGCGCGAAACCGCGTTGCACGGAACCGGACCGCGCGAGTCCGGAACGTACGAAGCCGAAGGATCGTGAACCTGTCAGCAATGGGCGGTCGTCTGCTCTCCCTCAGCGCAGGGCGTCGGCCACCTCGCGCGCCGCGTCCAGGACGCGCGGGCCGACCCGGTCGGGGATGGAGTCCGCGAGCATGACCACGCCCACACTCCCCTCCACTCCGGAGACACCGACCAGCGGCGCCGCGGCTCCGCTGGCGCCCGCCTCCAGCTCCCCCTTGGTGAGGGTGTAGCCGGGGTGGTCCACGACGGTGCGCTGCCGGGCGGAGAGGATGGCCCGCCCCGCGGCGCCCTGGTCCAGAGGGTGGCGGAAACCGGGCCGGTACGCCACGTGGTAGTCGGTCCAGGTGGGCTCGACGACGGCGACGGCGAGCGCGTCCGAACCGTCGACGAGCGTCAGGTGGGCGGTGGCCCCGATGTCCTCGGCCAGCGAGCGGAGCGCGGGCAGCGCCGCCTCCCGCACGAGGGGGTGCACCTGGCGGCCCAGGCGCAGCACGCCGAGTCCGACCCTGGCCCGGCCGCCGAGATCGCGGCGCACGAGGGTGTGCTGTTCGAGTGTGGCGAGCAGCCGATAGACGACCGTGCGGTTGACGCCGAGCCGGTTGGACAGCTCGGTGACGGTCAGCCCGTGGTCGGTGTCGGCGAGCAGTTTGAGGACACGAAGTCCTCGGTCGAGTGTCTGGGAAGTCTCCGCGGTCACGACCCGTCCCCTCCGAGGGTGAGCGACGGCGGCCGGCTCCACGCAGGCACGACGCCGGTCCCAGCGGCGACGCACGGAGAGGCCGCCGGTCTGGTCCGGTCGCATCCGAGAGTTCCACCTTCGCCCCGGAAGGGGTGGTGCGTACGGATACGGCCTGATACCGGCTGCGCTCCGCGGCAACATTGCCACGGGGCGTTCACATATGGACGGACAGTAGCGAGGCAGTCCGCTGAGCGGAAGCCCTCGTCCAGAATCCGGTCCTCCGGTGGCAGCCCCCCGCATAACCGCCGGTCAGCGCGAGACCGTCCGGAACCCGGACGTCTACGCGCGTCCAGGTCGCACGACGCACAGGGTGACCATGACCACCGTTGGTGAACCACCGTTAACAGTACGTAACAAAAAATCATGGTTTTCACTCCGCCGGGAGGGCCTGTTCCGGCCCCTGTTCGACTCGATGTCGCCCGCACCGTCCGCTTGGTAGGTTTCTTCGCCAGACGGCCCCGGCCGGACGGCCGGACACACGGGGAGGCAATCCGCGCATGGCATGGGACGAATGGGAACAACTGAAGGCCCAGGCGGCCGAACAGCACACCGCACGGATGCAGTTGAACCACATCCCGCCGGAGCCCTCGGTGAACACCCAGGGAGACCTGAAGGTCAACCAGCAGGATCTGGCGGCCGTCGGTGACGCCGCGTTCCAACTGCATCAGGATTTCAGCCGGTTCAGCGACCACGCCCGTGTCGCCTCGCAGAAGGCGGCCGCGGGTCTGAAGTCCGAGGGCTACGCACTCGGCGGCGCACTCGACCACGTGGCCTCGCGGTGGGTCGACCAGGTGCAGAGCCTGCTCGACGCGACGGCCCACATATCGAACCACCTGGACTACACGAAGGGCGCGCACGCCGGCGACGAGGTGTTCATCACGGGCACCCTCAGCAGCATCAGCACCCTCGACGACGGATTCGACGAGAGGAAGGCCCGCTGATGGACCTCGACGCACTCCGCTTCGGGAACTTCTCCCAGCTCGACGCGGCGATAACCGACTGGGAGCAGATGGCCAAGAACCTGGCCACGCTCAAGTCGGACGCCCGTGACAACCTCCAGGTGAAAGCCGCCAAGGCCGACTGGGCGGGCGAGAACGCCACGGTGAGCCGGGAGTTCATCGACAAGACGGCGGGCGAGTTCGGCGACGCCCACACGCAGGCGCAGACCATCTCCAAGATCCTCGCCGACACCCGCGGCGAGCTGGTGGGGTACCGGGACCAGCTCAACGACGTGATCCACGAAGGCGCGAAGAAGAACCTGACGGTCGTGGAGACCGGCGAGCACTCCTTCTCCGTGACGATGAACATCCACCCGGACCGCGCGGCGAAGGGCACCACGGTCCCCGAGCACAGCCAGGCCGACGTCGACCACCTCCGCGACCAGGTCCAGGACATCCTGCGCAAGGCGACGGAGAGCGACACCTCCGCGGCCGAGGCGCTGACGCTCATCGTCGACCAGGCCAAGTACGGCTTCTCGGACGCGAGCTATGCCGACCGCGACTCCGCGGCCAACGCGATAGCCGAGGCCGACAGGCTCTCCAAGATCCTCGCCAAGGACCCGCACAAGGTCACTCTGACCGAGCTGAACAGCCTCAACGAGGGCTTGGCCAAGTACAAGAACGACCCGCTCTTCGCGGAGAAGTTCGCCACCGACGTCGGCCCGAAGAAGACCCTGGAGTTCTACGCGGGCATCGCCGACCCCTATCAGGGGTACGGCACCGACCCCAAGCGCCTGGAGCAGGCGAAGCTCCTCCAGAAGAACCTCGGCATCACCCTCGGCACCGCCACCCTCTCCGACAGCGAGGAGATGGAGGACTGGGAGGACACGATGGTGAAACTGGGCCCGGACCGGCTGGGCATCGACGACGCCAACGACCCGACCGGCTTCGGCGTCATGAGCAACCTCATGCGTTTCGGCGATTACGACGACCAGTTCCTCAACGACTACGGCGACAAGCTCGTGGAGTACGACAAGGAACGCAACGTCAAGGACATGAACCCCTGGATCAACAACTGGAACCAGGGTGACCTCAACTTCTACGACAAGAACGACCGCGGCCGGGACCCGATGACCGGCTTCATGGAAGCCCTCGGGCACAACCCGGACGCCTCCGCCCAGTTCTTCGCGCAGCCCGACGGCACAGGGGACAGCGTCGACAAGGACTCCGAGGTGAACGACCACCTCAAGTACCTGACCAAGGACCGGATCTGGCTCTCGGACGCATACATGATGGGCGGTGACGACAAGGTCGTCGCCGGTCACGACGCCCTCGGCCACGCGCTGGAGGCCGCCACCACCGGCTGGGCGTACGACGCCGACCCGATGGCCTCCAAGGACCCGCTGATCCCCGGCAGCCTGGACCACCGCACGGCCCTGACGGCCGGGGTGATGGAGCAGGTGGCGTACCTGTACGGCAGCGAGGACGGCCCGAAGATGCTGCACGACCAGCCCGAACTGGCCGACAGCCTGGGCAAGATGGGGGCGGCGTACATCGACGACATCGACTACAGCCTGTCGGGGATCGGCGAGACGGGCATGGACGACGAGGTTTTCCCGCCCAAGTACGCGGGCCGGGCCAACTTCACCAACGACGGCGCCATCAACTTCCTGAGCGTACTGGGGCAGGACGAGACCTCGTACAAGACGGTGACGGCGGCCCAGCACATTTACACGCTCAGCGCGCTGGACGCGTATCCGGCATCGGTCGACGGGAACTTCGACAAGGCGCACGACGCGATGACGACCGGGGCGGAAGCGCGCGGCATCCTGGACCACGCGCGCGTGCAGCAGGCGGAGACGACCTACACGGCCGACTCCGAGGAGGCCAACAAATCGCTCGGCCGGTCGGGCGACTGGGTCAAGCTCGGCGCCGGAGCGGTCGTGGCGGGCGGAATCGCCGCGATTCCGCTGCCCGGCTCCACCGCGGTGGCCCTCGTGGTGGCGCCGCTGGCGGCGGACACCATCGGAGAGGCGGTCAACACCTTCATCGGCCACGAGGTCGACAAGGGCATCGACGGCGCCGAGGACGACCCGACACAGAAGGCGCAGATGACGAGCCACGACGTGTACACCGCCGGCACCGAACAGCTCGGGCAGGCGTATCAGACCTACCTGGACAGCAACCCCGGTGCGGCAGCGGAGAGCGACGACAGAAACTGGACCCAGGAAATCAACAACGCCTACAACACCGGTTCGGGCCATGACGACCAGCGTGGGCGTGCCCCGTACAAGGACTGAACGCCCGATGGAGAGCATCGACTCGCAGAACAGGAACGTCATGAGGAAAAAGGGCCACTGGACCGTGTACGGGGTTCTGCTCGTCGCCGGCCTCACCGCGTGCGGCGACGGCGACGGCGGATCTGCGAACAAGCCCGATGTGCGGCCTGCGTCGCAGATCTGCGACGGCACCCTGAAGAGGGCAGGCGGGGCCGCCCTGCAAAAGCTCGGCGGCACGGACGAGTACTGGGAGTCGGAGGGGTCCGCCGAGAGCGGAGACCCGTACAAGTTCTCCGTGAAGGAGACCGCTGAGAAGCTCCGCGAGGGAACCCGGGGTGTCGACTGCAGGATCTACCTGGGGGACAGCGATTCCGATCTCCCGCTGATCGACATCGGCTTCGTCGCGATCGCCGCTTCTCCCGACCCCGCGAAGCCTGCGGGATCCGGGGACGACCTCGACAGGATCATCTATCCCCTGGGGTCCTACGCCGCCGTCGGCAAGAACGAAGGCGCCCTGCTGTACTTCGCGTGTCCCTCGGCGAAGTCCCAGAAAGCCGGAGGATTCGTCAAGGCCGAGATGTATCTCGCCGAGGGGATGGCCGACCCCGGCGGCACGGCCGAAGACCGGATGACCGTGCTCAACGCCGTGGCCCGCGGCCTCGCCGAGGAGCTGGGATGCGCGGCGGAGGCGAAGCTGCCCGCCGAGGTGCCCGAAGGGCACAAGGTGTCTCCGTGAGGCGGACCGCCTGACAGCGGCCCGGTACCGACGGAGGATTCCGCCGGTACCGGGCCCCGCCCACAGCGGGCAC
>NZ_JBHWZJ010000230.1:0-11356 GCF_042728415.1 Streptomyces sp. NPDC060198
GGCCGGGGCGGAGGTGTGTGCGGACCGTGCGGTCCGGGGGCGTGATCGTTTCAGGACAGGTCGGTGATGACCACGCGGGCCGTGTTGCCGGCCTTGAGGGACTCGCAGCCCTCGTCGATCCGGTCCCGCGAGATCTCGCGGGACACCAGGTCGTCCAGGTTCATCCGGCCCTGGAGGGGGAGCGCGGCGTACAGCGCGATGTCGCGCTTGAGGTCCGAGGACCCCATGTATACGCCGTGCACGTGCTTCCGGTCATGATGTCGGTGCTTCTCTCTCCGGATGGCGCACGTCCGACGGGTGGGTCATCCACACCGGCAGGACGTTGAACAGGATCCGGGCCAGGGCGTCCGGATCACGTGGTGGGGCGGACTCCAGCCATGTCTGGAGCACGCCGATGATGCCGAACCCCACGAAGCGGCTGTACGCGGCGAGCGTGAGCCCGTCCCGGGCGAGACCGTCCGGTACGAGCGAGGGCCGGGTGGCGAGCAGGGAGACGATCGAGGCCGTGAAGTGGTGGCTCAGCAGGCGGATCAGGACGGGACTCCGCCCGTCGAGCAGCCCGGTGGTGAAGATGTCCTCGTACCGCTCGAACCAGCCGAGGAAGTCCCGCGTGATCTCCTCCCACACCCGGTCGAGCGGCACGGAACGGTCTGCGGCGTTCTCGGTGAGCACCCGGCGCATCGCGTCGAGATCGCCGAAGAGCGCCTGCTCCAGGGCATCCGCCGGGCTGCTCGCGTGGTTGTAGAAGGTCGTGCGGTTGAGCCCGGCGGTACGTGTCACGTCCGCGACCGAAACCGATTCGATGGGCTGCCCGGCGGCCAGCCGCAGAACGGAGTCCTGAAGCTTGCGCCTGCTGCGCAGGACGCGGATATCGGTCATATCCGCCTTTGGGTGACTCATGCTCGCAACGTACCCCCGCCATCGGTATTGATCAACACCTGTCGTTCAGTCCCGGAGGGTGAGCGCGCGCCTCGCGGCAGCGCGTGAGCGTGCGGGGCCGCAGGACGCACCGGCAGGGGGCGATCCCGCAACACCACCGCCACCTTCCGCCCCGCCCCGCCTGCCAGAATGGGAACGGCTCCGCCGCCCGGCAGGAGGCAGTGAACGACGACGGAGGAACTCGTGCCGCCCACCTCGAAGCCGCTGCGCAAGCTCGGGTTTCTCACGATCGGCCTTTTCGACGGCGCCGACCCGCGCCCCGGCCACGAGTCGACCTTGCGGATCATCGAACTGGGCGAGCGACTCGGTTTCGACAGCGCCTGGGTGCGGCACCGCCACCTCCAGTACGGCATCTCCTCGCCGATGGCCGTCCTCGCGGCGGCCACCCAGCGCACCAGCCGCATCCACCTCGGTACCGCCGTCATCCCGCTCGGCTGGGAGAACCCGCTCCGCCTCGCCGAGGACCTGG
The DNA here is from genome assembly GCF_042728415.1 of Streptomyces sp. NPDC060198. Lineage (NCBI taxonomy): Bacteria > Bacillati > Actinomycetota > Actinomycetes > Kitasatosporales > Streptomycetaceae > Streptomyces > Streptomyces sp. NPDC060198. Next base: position 1,409 of record NZ_JBHWZJ010000230.1, read on the forward strand.
CGACCGTGGACGTCCTCTCCGGGGGCCGCCTGGAGCCGGGCGTCAGCGTGGGCCCGCCCATGCACTTCGACCGGGTCAAGGACGCGCTCTACCCGGAGACGGCCGCCGACGAGGACTTCGGCCACGACCGGGTACGCCGGCTGCTCGACTTCGTACGCGGCGAGCGGGTCACCGCCTTCAGCGGCACCGAGGGGATCGAGGTCTTCTCCGACCGGGTGGAACCGCACTCCCCGGGGCTCCGCGAGCGCATGTGGTACGGCGCCGGAAGCCTCCGCTCCGCCCGGTGGGCGGGCGAGAACGGGATGAACCTGCTGACGAGCAGCGTGGTGAAGGCGGAGGACGCCGCCGGGTCACCGGACTTCGCCGAGATCCAGCTCTCCCACATCCGGACCTTCCGCGCGCACCACCCCGACGGTGACGCCGCCCGCGTCTCCCAGGGGCTCGTGGTCATCCCCACCGACTCCGCCACCCCCGCGCAGCGCGCCACGTACGAGGAGTACGCCCGCAGCCGGGCGGCCCGCACCACCGCCCCGCAGGGACCCGCACGCATGATGTTCGCCCCCGATCTGGTCGGCACCTCGGAGCAGCTCGCCGAACAGCTCCACGCCCACGCCGCGTTCCGGGAGGTCGACGAGGTCGCGTTCGCGCTGCCGTTCAGCTTCGCGCACGAGGACTACGTCCAGATCCTCCACGACTTGGCGAACGTCCTCGGGCCGGCCCTGGGATGGAAGCCGACGCCATGACGGAAACCAGCGGTACGGCCAAGGCCCTGCCCTCCGACGTCGCCGCGGTCCTCGACGCGATCCTGGACCCGGACGATCCCGTCCATGCCGCCCTCCGCAAGCAGGTGCCCCACCTCGGCGTGACCTCCCGCTGCACCTGCGGATGCGGTACCGCCTACTTCGCACGCGACCCCGGTGAGGTGGAGCAGGCCCCCACGGGCCCCGGCACCGTCGTGGCGGCCGACGCACAGCTCCTCACCGAGTCCGGTGAGTGCGTCGGCGAGGTCCTGGCCTTCGCGCAGGCCGGCTACCTGTCGTGGGTGGAAGTCTGCTCCTGGAGCGACGACGGCCTCGGTACCGCTGGGCTCGCGCATTCAACTGTCGCCAGTTCTCCGTGGGCCCCTCTCTCTGGTGACCGTACGTGATCGTCGGGGCGTCGGCGACGACCGGGCTCGGCTTCTCCAGGACATGCCGGCGGATCGTCGCGGTGCCGCAGCCCGCCCGGCGGTCATGAGGTTGCCAAGGTCGTTGGTCAGGTCGGCGGAAGCGTGGGGACGGAGAGGGCGACGCGCGCGTCGTCCGGAAACAGCCGGCGGGAGTCCGGAGGAACAAAGCCGATGTTCCTCGCCCACCGGGCCTGGGTGCCGGGCCCGGATCGGCCCATGTGCCGGACGACAGCCCGTGTGCCCGCAGGAGTCCCTCCGAGTGATCAAGTCGGCAGCTGCTGGGCCGCGCGGTGGTCGTGCGTCGGGATGATCGTGACTCGGTCCTTGACGGCGTGCAGGCGGTGCAGTGTCCGGAAGGTCTCGTCCCGGTCTTCGTCGGCGAGCTTGCCGGGGTAGCCGGCCTTCTGCCGGATGAGGTCGATCTGGTCGGTGTGCCAGGCAGCGTCGCCGGCGAGCAGCACCCAGCCCGTTGCCGTGTGCGCCAGAACTCCGATGCTGCCAGGGGTGTGTCCCGCGAGGTCGACGAGCACGACGGAACCGTCGCCGAAGAGGTCGTGGCTGGCGGGAAAAGTGAGGATCGGCGGGCCGTCCAGTTCGTAAGTGACGATGTCCCGGCCGCGCAGGGCCTCGCGGACGCCGCCCACGGGCGCGATCGGGCCCTGCATGACCCAGTCGTGTTCGCGTCGGTGCAGATGTACCGGCAGTTCGGGAAGATCGTGGAGTCCGCACACGTGGTCCCAATGCGTGTGCGTCGGCAGCGCGAAATCCAGGCCGGAACGCGGCCGCTCATGCAGCGCGGTAACGGTGGCGACGGTGTCCGCCGGGGGACGCACCGCGACCCGCAGGAACGGCGGCAATTGCGCAACGGCGCGGCTGTCGACATCCAGGCAGACACCCGGATCCACGATGAACGTCGTTTCCGGGTGGGTGATCACGAACGACAGCAGCGAATTCGCGATGCGCCGCGGTTGCCGCAGCCCCTCCACGATTAGTGCGGTGGGCACGGACCGTGGCACCTGTCGAAGTGCGGACACGGTGACCGACACCGCCGTGTGCGGTAGCCCCGCGTCGGTCAAGCCGCGCAGGAACCGCTGGTCGGGGCGGCGGGGACGAAAAAGGCCCGTGGCCAGGCTTGCGACCGCGCCACAGCATGCGGCCAGCGTTGGTGATCTCACAGCGTCGGACATGACAGCTCTGTCCCTCTCGCGATCGGGTGGTGGGCTCGATGACGGGACGGTATAACTTCAGGCCGACCTGAAGTAAAGGAGTGTGATGTCCGCAGTGGAGTTGAAGATCGGCGGCGCGGCTGCCCTGCTCGGAGTGGCCACCCATGTCCTCCGACACTGGGAGGACATGGGACTGCTCACCCCGCGCAGGCTGCCCTCCGGGCATCGCGTCTACGACGACCAGACCGTCGGCCGGGCCCGCCTCATCCAAATCGGCCAGCAGGCCGGGCTGTCACTCGCCGAAATCGGTGAACTTGCCTCGGGGGAACGGGCCGACCGCATCGGCCTGGTCAACGCGAAGCGCACCCGGATCGCCGAACACATCACGAACCTCGAACTGGCTGACCGGTTCCTGGCCCACCTGGTGCACTGCGTCCACCCGGTCATCTCCGACTGTCCGGAGTGTTCCGCCCTGGTGGGGCGGGGCGCACGGTCAGCGATCACCCAGTGATGCAGCATGAGAACGCGTGCAGTACGGCCGTGGTAAGCCTTCGGCTGCATGTCGGTGCCCGAGGGTGCGAGCCCGTCCGGCAGGCGCGGCTGTGCCAATGAAGCGGTGGGGGTCGCGGAGGGGGCGGAGCCCCGGCCGCCTGTGCCGGAACTCCCCCTGCCTTCGGGTTGTCCCGCAATTCCTGGTCGCGGACGTCATCGAGACACCGGCGTCGGCCCACCAGGAGGCGATGTGCCGGAGACGAACCTGCTCGCCCCTTGCAAGGACGCCGGCCGCCGCCGTCCAATGGGCGGGTCCGCGTCCCTGAGGTCACGTCACCAACTCGTCCGCAGCAGGTGGTTGACGAGGAGGGCCAGCGCCACCTGGGCGCCGATCCAGCCGCGCCGGTGGCCCTCGGGCAGCGCCGCGGCGGCGGGCAGCAGCCAGAGCACGAACGGCAGCCAGATGCGTTCCGTCTCCGCCTTGCTCATCCCCGACAGATCGGCCGCCACGACGGCCAGCGCCGCCGCCAGGGTGAGCACCGCGAGCCGCTGCGCCCCGGCGAGCGGCAGACCGGCTCGTAGTGCCCGTACGGCACCGGGCGCCGCGACCGCCGACCTGCGCAGGCCGGCCACCGTGGCCAGTCCGGCCGAGACGGTGACGGTGGCGAGGTTGGCCCAGACCCAGTAGCCGTACGGCCGCTTGCCGCCCACCCCCTGGTTGTACCGTTCCACCAGCAGCGGATACGCCTCCCACCAGTGGAACCCCGCCAGGGTGAACAGGGCGGGCACCACCAGCGATCCGGCCGCGAACGCGGGCAACGGACGGGCCGTGCGGGCGAGTACGAGGACGGTCGCCAGCAGCACCACGGTCAGCGGAAGCCCGTAGCTCAGGTAACACACCAGTCCGAACAGGAGGCCCGACCCGGCCGCCGCCGGTCCCGGCAGACGGGTCGCGCGGGTCGCCGACACCGCGAGCAGCGCCATCGACCAGCCGACGACCGCCGCGAAGGCGGCATCGGCCGAGACCCCCGCCCAGATCGCCCCCGGCGCGAGGACGAGGAAGGGCGCGGCCCTGCGCGCGAGCTCCTCACCGACCAGCACCCGCAGGGTGACCAGAGCGGCAGCCGCCGCGGTCGCCGCGAGGACGACACAGCAGACGGCCGCCCACACCGCCCCGCCGAGGCCGATCCGGTCCAGGAGCACGAACGGCAGGGTGGCACCCGGCGGATGCCCGGCCACGTGGGTGGGCCAGTTCCCCGGCCTGCCCATCACGATGTGGTCCTCGAAGGTGCGCAGTGCGGCGCCGATGTCGTGGAAGCCGGCGACGCCCGCGAGGTACTCGTGACGGCTGGTCAGCTTGAGGGCGAAGCCGCTCCGCCAGCCGTCGATCATCGCGAGCGAGAAGATCCACGCCGCCGACACCGCCCAGGAGAGGGCGAGCAGCCCGCGCCACCGCGTCGTCCCGGCCACCCGGGGGCCGAGGGCAACCGCGAGCACGGCCAGTACGAGCGCCGCCGGGGTACCGGGCCCGAGGTGCGGGTCCCACGACGCGATCAGGGGCGGCCACCCCGCGTACAGGCCACCGTCGCCGTTCACCGCCCAGCCGACGAGCACCGCCACCGCGACCAGCGCCACCCCGCAGGCGGCGGCGGTCAGGTCACGGCGTCCCGCGCGGTCCACCGCGCCAGGCCTGCCCGGGACTGCCGTTCCTCCGGCGCGCCCGGCGCGCTCCTCGGTCCTCACCCCGGCACGCTAAGCCGCGGACGGACGTTTTCCCCGGCCGACCGGGCCGCCGCACGCATTCCGGGGTATGAGGGCCACTCGACGGGGTGACCCGCCCGCACGCCGCGAGGCGCGTCCCCGGACCCGGAGAGGCCGCGCCCTACCGTCGCACCATGGGTGACCTCGTGCGACGCCTCCGTACCCCGCCCGGACCCACCCGGCCCGACTTCTGGCGCAGCCCGCTGCGGGGTGCGCGGTTCACCGCCGTGCTCGGCGTCGTCCTCCTCGTCGGGCTGACCCTGGTGGCGGTCACCGGGCTCCTCTCGTACGCCGCGTACAACCCGGATCTCGCGGCCGTCAACGACAAGACACCGGACAAAGGACTGCTCGGCTTCTACCTGTTCGCCTGGCCGACAGGCCCGCACTGGCTCTACCGGCTCACGCAGGGAGTCCACGTCACCCTCGGCACCGTGCTGGTCCCCGTGCTCCTCGCCAAGCTCTGGTCGGTGATCCCCCGGCTCTTCGCGCTCCCGCCGGTCCGCTCCGCGGGACACGCGCTGGAACGGCTCTCCGTCGTGCTGCTGGTCGGCGGCGCGCTCTTCCAGTTCGTCACCGGGCTCCTCAACATCCAGCTGGAGTACGTCTTCCCGGGCTCCTTCTACCGGCTGCACTTCTACGGAGCGTGGGTCTTCCTGGCCGGCTTCCTCAGCCACACCGCCCTCAAGCTCCCCACGGCGGTACGCGTCCTGCGCGACGGGATTCCGGCGGGGGGCAAGGACACCTTGGCGGCCCCCGCACCCGCCCCACCCACGCTCTCCCGGCGCGGCGCGTTCGCCATGGTGGGCGCCGGGTCGCTGGTCCTGTTCGCCACCACGGCCGGGCGCAGCTCCGACGTGCTCCGCCCCACCGCACTGCTCACCCCGCACGGGGTCGAGGACCCGGGCGGCGGGCCCGCCGGCTTCCAGATCAACAAGACCGCCGCCTCCGTCCACATCCGCCCCGTCGACGTCGGACCGGCCTGGCGCCTGACCGTACGCGGACCGGCCGGCACCTTCCGCTTCACCCGGGCCGAACTGCTCGCGATGGACCAGCACAGCGCGGCTCTCCCCATCGCCTGCGTGGAGGGCTGGTCCACCTCCGACCAGTGGTGGCGCGGGGTGCGGCTGCGGGACTTGGCGGCGATCGCCGGGTTCCCGGACCAGCCCCCGGGCGTGCTCGTGGAGTCCGTGCAACGCGCCGGCTCCTTCCGCGAGGCAGCCCTGCGCGACAACCAGGTGCGCGACGGCCGCTCACTGCTCGCCCTGGAGGTCAACGGCGTGCCCCTGTCGGCCGACCACGGCTACCCGGCGCGGATCATCGTGCCGGCCGCCCCCGGCGTCATGAACACCAAGTGGGTCGGCGCCCTGACCTTCGGTGCGCTGTGACCGGCCGCGAGCACGGCCCGGACGCGGGGGCGGGCACGGACGGGGGAGGGAGCACGGCGGTGCGTGCGCACACCCGGCCGCGCGCCACCGGTCACTTCCGACGCCGGTACGGCGAAGGGCCGCTGCACCTGCTTCTCCTGGCAGCGACCTTCGCCCTGACCGGGTACGCCGGGGTCAGGCTCCTGCACGGGCAGACCCTGCGGATCGTGTTCTGGTTCGCCGGTGCGGCGGTGGTGCACGATCTCGTCCTGCTGCCGGTGTACTCGGCGGCCGACCGCGCCCTGCGCGAGGCGCTGGGGGCGCGGCCGGACCCGGGCGGTGTCCGGCGCCGCGCGGTCAACTTCGTACGCGTACCGGCATTCCTCTCCCTGCTGCTCCTGCTGGTCCAGTTCCCGCTGATCGCACGGCTCTCCGAACGGTACGAGCGTTACACCGGGCTCTCCGTCGACGTCTTCCTCGGCAACTGGCTCCTCGTCACCGGGGTGCTCTTCGCCGTCTCGGCGCTCTGGTTCGTCGTGTCCGCCGTACGCCGGAGCGGCCGGGCGCCGCGGCGGCGCAGGGAGACGAAGGGCCGCCCGCCGGACTCCCACTGATCGACCACCCGCCAGCCCTGCGGACGGGCGTGGCGCAGCAGGGCGGGAGTCCCCAGCCGGGCCCACGGGAACGGCTCCGGGGGGTCCGGACGCCCGGGGCCGGTAGTACTTCCGTCGTGGAGATGGACCTCGGACCGTTCGTCCAGGTCGAGCGGGTGCGTCTCCACGACGAGGAGGCCGCCCGGGGCGAGCAGCGCCTCCACCCGCCCCAGCAGTACGGACGGATCACCTCCGATCCCGATGTTGCCGTCCGCCAACAGCACCGTGCCCCACCGGCCCTCGCCGGGCAGCGGGTCGAACACACTGCGCCGCAGGGCCCATCCGCCGAGACCGCGGGTACGGGCCACGGCGGCCTCGCTCACGTCGATACCCAGCGCACGGTGCCCGCGCCGGCTCAGCGCCGCCACCAGCCGGCCCGGTCCGCAGCCGATGTCGAGCACCGGGCCCTCGCAGCGGCGCAGGGCCGACAGGTCGGCGTCGTCGGCGCCCAGACACCAGCGCTCCACGTCCAGCTCCATCAGCAGGCCGTCCGTCCGGCGCAGGAAGAGCGGTCCGCGGCCGGAACGCAGCGCGTTCGCGTACGGGTCGGCGGCCCAGGAGACGTTGCTCGCGGCCTGGGAGGTACTCATCGGGCCGCTGCCCGGTTCAGCCGGTCCAGGGTCGCGGCGAACCGCCCGTGCGGCGCGAGGCCGGCGACCCGTACCGCGTCCTCGGCGGTGTCCACGTCGCGCAGGCGCGGCAGCTCACGCACCGTCAGCCCGGCGTCGAGCAGCCGGGCACGCTGCACCGCGCCCGTCCCGGGTACGGACATGGGGACGCCGCGCAGGAGCCCGGGGTCCGGGGAGGCGAGCCCGAGGGCCCAGAACCCGCCGTCCTCCGCCTCGCCGAACCAGGCGTCGCACCGCTCCCACCCGTCCGGCGCCAGGGCGGGCGCCAAGTGGACGGGTGCGACCTGCGGGGTGTCCATGCCGATGAGGAGCGCCGGCCCGTCGCAGCCCGCGAACGCCGCGGCGATCCGCTCGTCCAGGCCTCCGGAGCACTGCGGCACCACCTCGATGCCCGGGGGCAGCCAGGGGCCGGGCCCGCCCTCCAGGACGAGGACCCGGCGCACGGCCGGCAGGCAGAGCACCGTCAGAAGGGTGTCCGAGAGGGACGCGGCGGCGAGCTCGGCCGCCTCCTCGGCGCTGAACGGCGGGGTGAGCCTGGTCTTGACGCGACCGGGGACCGGTTCCTTCGCGATGACCAGCAGGGTGGTGGGACCGCAGGGGAGCGGGGCGCCCGGGGAGGCCGGTACGGACGGGATCATCGACAGGACTCCGTCCGTACGGCGGTGCGCGCGAGCGGCGGTTCCCGCAGCACCGCCCGCATGTCGAGCACCGCGTGCCAGGTGCCCCGCCAGGTCCCGGTGACCTTGGACCTGCCGGTGCGGGGACGGTAGGGGACATCGGCCTCGGCGATCCTGAGCCCCGAGTCGGAGGCCCGCACCACCATCTGGAGCGGGTATCCGCTGCGGCGGTCGGTGAGGTCGAGGGCCAGCAGCTCCGTCCTGCGTCCCGCGCGCAGCGGGCCGAGGTCACGCAGCCGCAGACCCGTGCGGCGCCGCAGCATCACGGCGAGCGCGATGTTGGCGAGCCGGGCGTGCAACGGCCAGGCACCGCGCCCCTCGGGGCGGCGGCGGCCCAGCACGAGATCGCAGTCGCCCGCCGCCACCCGTCGGACGAACGAGGGCAGCAGACCCGGGTCCAGCGAGTCGTCGCAGTCGCAGAAGCAGACGAACTCCGCCTCGGCGGCAGCGAGTCCCGCATGGCAGGCGGACCCGAAGCCGCGTCGCGGCTCGTGCACGACGGTGGCGCCCAGCGAACGCGCCACCTCCGCCGAGCCGTCGGTCGATCCGTTGTCCACGACGATCGCGCGCCAGCCCGTGGGGATACGGGCCAGCACCCGGGGGAGGGCTGCGGCCTCGTCCAGGCAGGGCAGCACCACGTCGACGAGGAAGGGTGTGGGGGAAGAGTCGGTGGTCGAGGTATCGGTCACCCGGCTCACCCTATGAAGATAGATCGGGCATTTGCCTGCAAATGGGCCACGCGAAACGGTGACGTCGATCGGGTGGCCGTCCCGTGCCGGCCGCCCCGCACCACCGTGTTCCTCCGTCAGACGTCCGCGAGGCGGGCGCCGTCCGGGGGCGCGGACGCCCCTGGCCGCTGCGGCGCGGAGGCGAACTCCCGCATACCGTCGGCGAACCCCACGCGCGGCAGCCAGCCCAGTTCGGCGCGCAGCCGCCGGGAGTCGGCCGTCACGTGGCGTACGTCCCCGAGCCGGAACTCCCCCGTGACGACCGGCTGGGGGCCGCCGTACGCGGAGGCGAGCGCCGTCGCCATCTCCCCGATGGTGTGCGGCTCCCCGCTGCCGGTGTTGTACGCGGTGAGGGTCCCGGGCGCCCGCTGCGGGAGCGTGGTGAGCGCCGCCACCGCCGCGGCGGCGACATCGGTCACGTGGACGAAATCGCGCCGCTGCCCACCGTCCTCGAAGACCCGGGGGGCTTCACCGCGCGCCAGCGCGGACCGGAACAGCGAGGCGACCCCGGCGTACGGCGTGTCGCGCGGCATCCCGGGCCCGTACACGTTGTGGTAGCGGAGCGACACCGCCCGGCCGTCCGTGGCGCGCGCCCACGCGGAGGCCAGGTGCTCCTGGGCGAGCTTGCTGGCGGCGTAGACGTTCCGGGGGTCCGCCGGAGCGTCCTCGGGGACCAGTCCGGGCACGAGGTCCGCACCGCAGGACGGACAGCGGGGCTCGAAGCGGCCCGCCTCCAGGTCGTGCCGGGCGCGCGGACCCGGCCGCACGGTGCCGTGTCGCGGGCAGTCGTACTTCCCCTCGCCGTACACGACCATCGATCCGGCCAGCACCAGATTCCGGATCCCGGCCGCCGCCATCCGGGCGAGCAGCACCGCCGTGCCCAGGTCGTTGCAGCCGACGTAGAGCGGTGCGTCGGCGAAGTCCTTGCCCAGCCCCACCATCGCCGCCTGGTGGCAGACCGCGTCCACCCCCACCAGCGCCCCGGCCACGGCCGCTGGGTCCCGTACGTCCGCGACGACCAGCCGCTCGTACGGCCCGTCCGGAGCCGTGCCCCCGGGGTGGGCCGAGGGCAGCAGTGCGTCGAGCACCACCGCCTCGTGTCCGGCCGCGACCAGGGCCGTGGTGATGTGCGATCCGATGAACCCTGCTCCGCCTGTGACGAGTACGCGCATGGGCGTCACGCTAGGCCGTGTCCGACCGTTCCCGTCGGAGGAGCGGGGGTGTCCGGTGCGGTGCGTCGCAAGGCGGAGGATCGCCCGTGTACGGGATGTACTCGGGCGGTCCGACAACGCCGCGAGGTGCCTGTCTCT
>NZ_JBHWZJ010000231.1:0-11347 GCF_042728415.1 Streptomyces sp. NPDC060198
GCGTACCGCACGTACCGGTACCGGCTACAGCACCTGCGCGAACGTCACCGCGCGGTCGGTCAGCAGCGGGCGCACCGTCTTGACGATCAGCTCGTCGAAGTAGTCCGCCGCCGCGTGGGCGTCGAAGCCGGCCCGGTCGGCGTAGCGCTCGTACAGCACGAACCCGCCCGGCCGGTCCACCTCCGCGTGCACCTCGTAGCCGAGGTTCCCCGGCTCGGTCAGCGTGTGCCCGCGCATCTTCAGCAGCGCGGCACGCACCGTGTCCTCGTCGGCGGGGTCACAGCTGTAGTGGGCGATCACGGCGAATGCCATGGTGCGGCCTCCTTCTTCGTCACGGCCTTCAGCGGTGCCGATTCCAGCACGTTCCACGCGCGTGGGCCCGTGCGTGACGTGCAAGCAATGTCTGCCGCCGCGGGCCTGGTCACCCCCGCGGACTTGCTGTGTTGTCGTGACGACCACGCCGTTACATCTGTACACCGCGCGCAGCCGCGGTCGAACGGGAGCAATGATCCAGATGCGCACCATGGAAACCCTTCTCGGCGGACAGTGGGTGGCGGCCGGCGAATGGCTGGAGGTCCACGACCCGTCCGACACCCGCACTCCGGTCGCCCGGGTACCCGCGCTCGGCGCCGAGGAGGTCTCCCGGGCGTACGACGAGGCGGAGAAGGGCTTCGCGCTCTGGCGGCGCACCAGCCCCTTCGAACGCGCCCGGGTGTTCCACGAGACGGCCCGGCTGCTGCGGGAGCGTGCCGCCGAGATCGCCGACGCGGTGGTCACCGAGAACGGCAAGACCCTCCAGGAGGCGAGCGGCGAAGTCCAGAAGGCCGCCGACTTCTTCGAGTACTACGCCTCTCTCGCCCGCACCGGTTACGGCACGCTCGTCCACGACGCCCGGCCCGGGACGCGTACCAGCTTCCACCACGAGCCCATCGGCATCGTCCTCGCGATCACCCCGTGGAACGACCCGTTGCTGACCCCGGCCCGCAAGCTGGCGCCCGCCCTCGCCTCCGGCAACGCGGTCGTCCTCAAGCCGGCCTCCGAGACCCCGATGTCCGGCCTCCACCTGGCCCGCGCCCTGCACGACGCCGGTCTGCCCGCCGGAGTGCTCGGCGTGGTCACCGGCCGGGGCGGGAAGATCTCGGCCCCGCTGCTGGCGGATCCGCGCATCGCCGCCGTCACCTTCACCGGGTCCAACTCCGTGGGGGAGTCCATCCGCAGCTCGCTCGCCGACCGCAACGTCCGCTTCCAGGGCGAGCTGGGCGGCAAGAACGCCACCGTCGTCCTCGCCGACGCCGACCTGACGGCCGCCGTGAAGGCGGTGGTCGCCGCCGGGTTCGGGCAGACCGGCCAGCGCTGCACCGCCACCAGCCGCGTTCTCGTCGAGCGATCCGTGTACGAGGAGTTCACCGGGCTGCTGCTGGACGCCGTCGCCGCGCTGGGACTCGGCTCCCGGGAGGCGGACACCCTCTCCGTCGGCCCGCTCGTCTCCACCAATCAGCGCGCCGGCGTCCTCGCCGACATCGCACGCGCGGTCCAGGAGGGTGCGACCGTCCTCGCGGGCGGCGACACCCCGAAGGACGAGGGGTACGCCCACGGCTGCTGGGTCCTGCCGACCGTCCTCGCGGACGTGACCCGCGAGATGGCCGTCTGGCGCGAGGAGGTCTTCGGCCCGGTCGTCGTCGTCCGCGCCGTCGACGGCTACGACGAGGCCGTCGAGGAGGTCAACGACTCCGACTTCGGACTCGCCGCCGCCCTCTTCACCCGCGACCTGGGCGCCGCCCACCGCTTCGCCGAAGAGGCCGACTGCGGACAGGTGGCCGTCAACACCACGACCACCGGCTGGGACGTGCACCACCCCTTCGGCGGTTTCCGCGACTCGGGCTCCGCGTTCAAGGAGCAGGGCACCGAAGCGCTGCGCTTCTACACCCGCGTCAAGACCGTCGCCTTCCACTTCGGTTCCTGACGCGCGGCCACCCGGCATCATCAAGCTCCACCCAGCGTCATCAGCAAGAAAGGAGGATGCCGATGACCGACGAAACGGTCGGCATCGTCGGAGCCGGCATCGTGGGTCTGGCGACGGGCCGCGAGATCGCGCTGCGCCGCCCGGGCACCCGCGTGGTGGTGTTCGAGAAGGAGCGGCAGGTCGCCGTCCACCAGACCGGGCACAACTCGGGCGTGGTGCACGCCGGCATCTACTACGCCCCGGGCAGTCTCAAGGCCGACCTGTGCGTACGGGGCGTGTCCCTGCTGCGCGAGTACTGCCAGGAGAGGAAGCTGCCGTACCAGGAGATCGGCAAGCTCGTCATGGCGGTGCGCGAGGACGAACTCGGCCGCATGGAGGGCCTGTACGAGCGGGCCAAGAACAACCACGTGCCCGACCTGCGGAAGATCTCGAAGGACGAGATCAAGGAGATCGAGCCGCACGCCGGCGGCATCGCGGCCCTGCACTCACCCCGCACCGCGATCACCGACTACCCGGCGATCGCCCGCCAGTTCGCCGAGGACATCGAGGCCGCAGGCGGCCAGGTACGCCTCGGTTTCGCGGTGGACTCCCTCACCGAGGTGCCCGGCGGCATCGAGGTGGGCTCGGGCGAGGAACGCGTACGCGTCGACCGGCTGATCCTCTGCGCGGGCCTCCAGTCCGACGCCGTCGCGAAGCTCGCCCGGGACGAGAAGGCGCCCAGGATCGTCCCCTTCCGGGGCGAGTACATGCTGCTGCGACCGGAGCGGGCCGATCTGGTGCGCGGCCTCGTCTACCCGGTACCCGATCCGCGCTACCCCTTCCTCGGGGTGCACTTCACCCCCCGGGTCGACGGATCGGTGGAGGTCGGCCCCAACGCCGTCCTGGCACTGGCCAGGGAGGGGTACAAGCTCTCCACGTTCTCCGTGAAGGACCTGGCGCAGCTCGCCGCCTACCCCGGGGCCTGGCGGATGGCCGCCCAGAACTGGCGGACCGGCATCAAGGAGTACCGCGGCTCGTTCTCCACCAAGGCCTTCATGAAGGACGCGGGGGCGTACATCCCCGGCGTCGGCGCCGGGGACGTGGTCCGCGGCGGAGCCGGCGTACGCGCCCAGGCGCTCGACCCGGACGGCACACTCGTGGACGACTTCCGCATCCACCGGGTCGGTCGCGTCACCGCCGTACGCAACGCCCCCTCCCCGGCCGCCACGGCCTCCATGGCCATCGCCGAGCACATCGCCGAGGCCGTGTTCGCCCCGGCGTGACCTGCCGTTCCGCGCAACAACTGCTTGCGCCCCCGGGGTCTTAGCAAACGCCCCCACCAGCTCTAACGTCTGACGCACACCACCCCACCCCGCAACGGAAGAGGTTCTCCATGTTCGTCGTCGACACCCAGATCCACATCTGGAAGGAAGAGGCCCCGGACCGCCCCTGGGTCCCCGGAGCCCGCGAGCGCATCCGTCTCAACGGCCACCGCGAAGAGGCCTTCAGCTACGAAGAGGCCCTGGAGCTGATGGACGAGGCCGGCGTCAACCGTGCCCTCATCCTCCCGCCGTCCTGGGAGGGCAACCGCATCGACTACGCCCTCGAAGCCTGTGAGGCCCACCCGGACCGCTTCGGCATCATGGCCCGTGTCCCCCAGGACAACGAGGTCGAGGGCACGGCCATGCTGAAGGACTTCGCGCAGAACCCGCACATCAAGGGCACCCGCCTCACCTTCCACCGGCCGCAGGACCGCAACTGGATGATCGACGGCACCAACGACTGGTACTGGCCGATCGCCGAGGAACTGCGCGTCCCCACGATGGTGCACGCACCCGTCTGGAAGCGGGAGCTCGGTCAGATCGCCGCCAAGCACCCCGAGCTGAAGATCATCATCGACCACATGGGCATCATGGCCCGCTGCGTCGACGACGCCATCGGCTACTGGGTCTCCGAGACCGCCGACCTCGCCGACCACCCCAACATCTACGTCAAGCTCTCGGCGCTGCCCGGGTACTCGACGGAACCCTTCCCGAACAAGAACATCGAGAAGTACGTCCGCGAGATGGTCGACAAGATGGGGCCGCAGCGCTGCTTCTACGGCACCGACATCACCCGCCTGCTCGGCCACGGCATCACCTACACCGACACCATCGAGCAGTTCACCAAGCACTGGGATTTCACCCCCGAGGAGCTTGAGTGGATGATGGGCCGCGGCATCAGCGAGGTCCTCGGCTGGCCGGTCGAGGGCTGAGGGAACTCCTGAGATGACGGACAGCAAGAACACGCCAGGCGTCGACGGCGGTGACGCCGTCGTCTCCGCCTTCAACGCCGTCGGCGCCGATTACCTCTTCTGCTCATCGGGGTCCGAATGGGCCCCGGTGTGGGAGTCCCTGGCCCGGCGTCACCGCGACGGTGACCCGGCCCCCCGCTACCTCGACCTCACCCACGAGACGGTCGCGGTCGGCATGGCCACCGGCTACGGCCTCGTCACCCGCCGCCCGCAGGGAGTCCTCCTGCACGCGGCCCCCGGCCTGCTCCAGGGCTCCATGGCGATCCACGGGGCACTGCTCGCCGGCGTCCCCATGGTCGTCACCTCCTCGGAGTCCAGCACCTACGGCGACGGCCCCGGGCAGGACCCGGGCGGCCAGTGGTACCGCAACCTCTCGATCGTGGGCGGCCCGCACGGTGTCGCCCAGCCCTTCACGAAGTGGGCCACCGAGGCCGCCAGCGTGCACACCCTGCCCACCATGATCGCCCGGGCGGCGGAACTGTCCTGGCGGGCACCGGCCGGCCCGGCCTACCTCAACATCCCTCTGGAGATCCTCCTGGAGGAGTGGGACGGCCGCGCGGCCAAGCCGATCGTGGCACCCGGCTCCACCCACAGCTCGCCCGAAGAGGTCGACCCCGTCGCCCAGTTGATCCGCGAGGCGAAGAACCCGGTGATCGTCACCGAGACAGCCGGCCGGGAGGCGGGCGGCTTCGAGGCACTCCTCGCCTTCGCCGAGGCGTGGAACATCCCGGTGGTCGAACCCGATTCGGCGGTCTGCGGCAACTTCCCGCGCAACCACCCGCTGCACGCCGGCAGCGACATCGGCCCCTGGATGGACGAGGCCGACCTGATCCTCCTGGTCAACTGCCGCGTCCCCTTCTACCCGCCGAGCCGCCGCCCCTCGAAGGCGACGATCGTCGTCGTCGACGAGGTGCCGCAGCGACCGCACATCGTCTACCAGGTGCTCTTCGCCGACGCGTACCTCGAAGGCAACGTCGCCAACACGCTGCGCCAACTGACCAAGCGTGCCAAGGACTTCACCGAGGAACAGCGTGCTGCCGTCGCCCTGCGCCGCGCCGCGCAGGAAGAGCGGTACGCCACCGAGCGGGCTGCCGTCTCGGCCGCCGAGGCGAAGGCACAGGAGAGCGAAGGGGTGGACCCGGTCCTGGTCGCCGCCACGCTGCGCCGACTCCTGGAGGGGACCGGCGGGATCGTCGTCGACGAGACCATCACCCACAGCAAGACGGTGAAGCGGCACCTGCTGACCTCCGACCCCGACTCGTACTTCTACGTACAGGGCGGACTCGGACAGGGCATCGCGGTCGCCCTCGGCGTCAAACTCGCGGCCGGGGACAAGCCGGTGGTTCTCACGGTCGGCGACGGCGCGTTCACCTACAACCCGGTGATCCAGTCGTACGACGCCGCCAAGACCTACGAACTGCCGCTACTCATCCTGGTGTTCAACAACCGCGTCTACAAGTCGATGAATCTCAACCATCGCAGGTTCTACCCCGAGGGTGCCGCCGCCGAGACCGGTGAATGGCTCGGCACCGACTTGCACCGGCTGCCCCGGCTCGCCGCGTTCGCCGAGCCGTTCGGGATGCACACCGAGACCGTCGACACCACCGACGCCCTGGCGCCCGCGCTGGAGCGTGCGCTCAAGGCCGTCGCGGACGGGACCACCGCCGTCGTCGACGTACTCGTCACCCGCTGAACCAGGAGGCACCGCCACCATGACCGACCACCCCACCCCCAAGCCGGGCAAGGTCCTGGTCCCCGCCGAGGACCTGCGCACCTTCTCCGCCGCCCTCCTGGAGAAGGGAGGCCTCGACGCTGAGGCCGCCCGCACCACCGCGGACGTCTTCGTCTGGGCCGCGCTGCGCGGCGTCGACTCGCACGGCGTCGCCCGCGTCCCCGCCTATCTCGACCTGTTGGCCAAGGGCGTGGCCAACGCCAAGGCCGAGCTCACCGTGGAGTCCTCCACGCCGGCCGTCACGGTCATCGACGCCGACCACGCGCCCGGCCCGGTCGCCCTCACGGCCGCCGCCGGTGAAGCGGTGACCCTGGCCCGTACCAACGGCATCGCCGCCGTGGCCGTCCGCCGCACCGTGCACACCGGCGCCATCGGCTACTACGTGTCGAAGATCGCCGAACAGGGCCTCATCGGCATCGGGTTCGTCTCCGGCATGCCCAACATGGGCTACACCGGGGTCAAGGGCGCGGCCGTCGCCACCAGCCCGCTCGCCATCGCCGTACCGGCCGACACCCACGCGCCGCTCGTCCTCGACATGGCCACCGCCACCATCGCCCTGGGCAAGATCCGCCAGGCCAAAGCGAGCGGCACCCCGCTGCCCGAGGGAGCGGCGGCCACCGCCGACGGCACCCCCACCACCGACCCCGAACAGGCCGTCATGCCCCTGCCGTTGGGTGGCGCCAAGGGCTCCGGGATGTCGATCGCGTTCGAGCTGCTCACCAGCGTGCTCGTCGGCGCGCCGATCTTCGCCTCCTTCCACTCGGACGAGCCGGGGGGCCGCAAGCACCGCCAGAACGCGCTGCTCATCGCCCTGGACCCGGCGGCGTTCGGTGACCCCGCGGCCTTCACCGCCGCCGTGGACACCACGCTCACCACCCTCAAGAACCTGCCGCAGGCGGACGACGCCTCCGGCGTGTTCTACCCCGGCGAGCGGAGCGCGGCCCTCGCCGTCGAGCGCGGCGAGAAGGGCCTGCCGGTGGCCCCGAAGGTCTGGCGCGACCTCATCGAGCGCGCCGCCGAGTTCGGCATCACGCCGCCGGAGCCGGTGGCGGCGGGCTGAAGGAAGCGGCGGGGAGGGTTCCACGAAGCCACCCCGCCGCCCAGGACCGGGCCGTGGAGGACCTCACTGTGCGGGGGGCCCTCCACGGCCTGTCCATGCGCCGAACCCGACCACCACGGCTCCGGCGTCAGGGGCCGTGACGTGATCAGCCCTCGGACCCGGCCGCGCCGGCCCGGTCCACCGCCTCGGCGAAGCAGGGCCGGCCGTCCACTTCGAGGTCCCGCACCGAGGTCAGGGTGTCCATGAAGGGAGCCGCCGCGTCGAGCAGGAGCCTGACCGTCCCGGGCTCGTAGAGGTTGAGCCAGGCGCGGTCCGGGAGGCGTACGACCGTGCCCGCCTCGAAGTACGAGTTCGAAACGAGTTGGTCCGGGCCAGGAGCGAACACCAGGGCCAACCGGCGTCGAACGCCGTCCGCGGCCACCTCCGGGAAGAGCGAGAGAACCAGCCGGCAGTCGGCGTACTCGGGCCGCGATCGCTGCCGGACGGTCCAGTACCAGGTAACGCCGTCCACGACGAGACGGCGAAGACGTCGGTCGTTGCCCATCGAGCCACCGTAGGCCGTCGGCCCGTGCGGAGGCCGGCCCTTTCTTCATGGCGGTCGGAGGGCGCCGTCGGCGGGCTCCGACCGCTCATGACCGGGCCGCGGCGGACCTCACCGTGCGGGGCGGCCCTGCCGCGCCGCCTCGACGAGACGGTCCCCCGCCTCACTGCGGTAGTACAGCACCGACCGTCCCGCACGCCGCCGTCGCACGAGCCCCGCGTTCAGCAGTACCTTCAGGTGCCCTCCCACCGAGCCCAGTGCCAAGCCGGTCAGCGCCACCAGTTGGGTGGTGCTCGCTCGCTCGACTGCCGGGTGCGGGAGACGATGTCGGCTTCCAGGACGTGGCGGCGCCGTTCCCGGTCAGGGAGGACCACGCGGGTCCACACCCACTCCAGCAGGGCGGCCGTGAAGTTCAGGAAATCGGCAACCCCGCGTAGTTCGAGGCGAGTTCGGCCGCCGCGTGGGGCGACGAAGCGATCCGTTCCAGTTGGGAGATCTGCAACCGGGTGTCGAACCCGCTCTGTTCCGGGTCGGTGTGGAGCGTCGTCGTCATGAACCAGGAGAAGTGCTCCGCGCGCCACACCCGGCGCAGACAGGTGTCGGAGTACGCGTCGAGCAGGTCCGTCGAGCCGGCCGTCCGCTGCCGGATCAGCGCGCGGGCCAGTACGACGACGTCGGCGACGGCGAGATTGAGCCCCTTCGCGCCGGTGGGCGGGACGATGTGGGCGGCGTCGCCCGCGAGGAAGAGCCGCCCGAACCGCATGGGTTCGGTCACTGAACTCCGCATCGGCAGAACACTCTTGGCGGTGATCGGCCCTCGTGCCAGCTGCCGGCCTTCCCGTGCGAAGCGGAAGTCGAGCTCGTCCCAGATCTGTTCGTCGGACCAGGAGGCCGGATCGGTGCCGTTGGGGACCTGGAGGTACAGCCGGCTGATGTCGGGGGAGCGCATGCTGTGCAGGGCGAAGCCGCGCGAGGAGTGCGCGTAGACCAACTCGTCGCAGGAGGGCGGGACATCGGCCAGGATGCCGAGCCACGAGTACGGGTACGTCCGCTCGTACGTCGTCCTGGCCGCACCGGGCACCGCCGCCCGGGTCACCCCGTGGAAGCCGTCGCACCCGACGACGTAGTCACAGATCAGGGTCCTGGTGCGCCCCTCCTGGACGTAGGTCACCACCGGCCGATCGGTGCCGACGCCCTTCACCGAGGTCACCTCCGCGCCGAAGTGGAGCGGCGCGCCGTCCGCGACCCGGAGGGCGATGAGGTCCTTGACCACCTCGGTCTGCGCGTACACCCACACCCTGCGGCCGGAGGCGAGTGACGGGAAGTCGATCCGGTGGGACCGGCCGCCGCCCCAGCGCAGTTCGATGCCGTCGTGCACCAGGCCCTCGGCGTCCAGCCGTTCGGCCGCTCCCGCCTCGCGCAGGGCGTCGACCGTGGACTGTTCGAGGATGCCTGCGCGCTGCCGTCGTTCCACGTAGGCGCGTTGGCGGCTCTCCAGAACCACACAGTCGACACCTGCCCGGTGGAGCAGCCGTGCCAGCAGCAGCCCGGAGGGGCCTCCGCCGATGATGCCGACGGTGGTGCGCATGTGTGCGGTTCTCCTCGATGTGGCGGGATCGTTCACGTCTCGGCGGAGGGCACGGTCGTGCGCAGCGCTGCCGCCGTCCGCGCGACGACCTCCGCGACACTCACCCCGGGAGCGGTCTCCACGAGAACCAGCCCTTCACCGGTCACGTCGATCACGGCGAGGTCGGTGACGATCCGGTCGACGCAGGCCGTGCCGGTCAGCGGCAGTGTGCACTTCTCGACGATCTTCGGGCTGCCGTCCTTGGCCGTGTGCGTCATGGTCACGATGACGCGGCGGGCGCCGTGCACCAGGTCCATCGCGCCGCCGATGCCGGTGACGAGCTTCCCGGGAACCGCCCAGTTCGCCAGGTCCCCGGTGGCCGAGACCTGCATGGCGCCCAGCACGGCGGCGTCGATGTGCCCGCCGCGGATCATGGCGAAGGAGAGCCCCGAGTCGAAGAAGGAAGCCCCTGGCAGCACCGTGACCGTTTCCTTGCCTGCGTTGATCAGGTCCGGGTCCACCTCGTCCTCGTACGGGAACGGGCCGGTCCCCAGGATGCCGTTCTCCGACTCCAGGACCACTTCCACGCCGGGTGGGAGATGGTTCGGGATCAGCGTCGGAAGGCCGATGCCGAGGTTGACGTACTCGCCGTCGCGCAGCTCGGCGGCGGCCCGCGCGGCCATCTCGTCCCTGTTCCAGGCCATCAGCCCCGGCCCTCCCGCTCGACGACCGGACGCCCGGTCACCGTGCGCTTCTCGATCTTCTTGTCGGAAGCCTGCTCCCGGGTCAGCACGACGACCCGCTGGACGAAGATCCCGGGCAGATGGACGTGGTCCGGGTCGATTCCGCCCGGCTCGACCAGTTCTTCGACCTCCGCGACGGTGATGCGTCCGGCGGTCGCGGCGAGGGGGTTGAAGTTGCGGGCGGACTTGCTGAAGACGAGATTGCCGTGCCGGTCGCCCTTCGCCGCCCGTACCAGCGCGAAGTCGGTGCGGATGGCGCGCTCCAGTACGTACTCCGTACCGTCGAACGCGCGCACCTCCTTGGCCGGGGAGGCCAGCGCCACTCCGCCCTCGCCGTCGTACCGCCACGGCAGACCGCCCTCGGCGACCTGGGTGCCGACCCCGGCGGGCGTGTAGAAGGCGGGGATGCCCGCGCCGCCCGCCCGCAGCCGTTCGGCCAGTGTCCCCTGCGGGATCAGCTCGACCTCCAACTCCCCGGAGAGGTACTGCCGGGCGAACTCCTTGTTCGCACCGATGTACGAGCCGGTGACCCGGCTGATCCGTCCGTCGGCCAGCAGCACCGCGAGCCCGGAGTCCATCGCGCCGCAGTTGTTCGACACGATCCGCAGCCCCCGGACGCCCGCGCGGTGCACGGCGTCGATCAGCGCACCGGGCACACCGCTGAGCCCGAAACCGCCCACCGCCAGCGAGGCACCGTCCGCCATGTCCGCCACGGCGAGCGCCGCCGAAGGGACCACCTTGTCCATGCGCGGACCACCCTTCCCTCGTGTTCTTCGCGTGGTGCGGCGGATGCCGGACGTACCCGGGTGATCCCGACACCGGCGGCCGCCGGCGTGCCGGGCGTCGCCGGACACGTGGGACTTCCGGAACGCACCCCAGGACGGGTTGGAGTCTGCAAGCGGCCCCGAGGGATGTCAACGGCCCCGGCTCATCTCGTCCCCGCTCCCGCGAGAGCGCGCCCGCCGTGGTTCCGTACGGCGTCCCCGACCTGGGGTACGGAGAGCCCGTGCCGGCATCCGAAGTGCGGGTGCACCGTGCAAGTAAGTGTGTCGCCCGTCTTGTCGAACACGGAGAAGATCGACAAGCTGCGTACATGACATGTCCGGGCCTCCGTTCAGTCGTCGGACGGGCTGACGTGCGTCGACTTTCGGGCATCCGGTGATGTCCCGTCAGAGGCGACGATGCGGTCACGCAGCGGCGCGCCATGTTCCGGAGGTTGCACATATGCGCTTGAACAGGTCGAAAACGCTCGGCGGATGGGCGAGGGCGCTCAGACTCCTTCCCGTCGTGGCGGTCACGATCGCGGCCTCGGTCGGCGGGACGATGAACGCCGAGGCGTCGGTGCCCGCGCCCCCGTCGGGCTTCACCCTCACTTGGAGCGACGACTTCAACGGCGCGTCCGGCACCGGTATCGACCAGGGGCTGTGGAAGTACGACACCGGGCCGGGCAGCAACTTCGGTACCGGTGA
>NZ_JBHWZJ010000232.1:0-11336 GCF_042728415.1 Streptomyces sp. NPDC060198
CCCCTCGGCGCACCGCAGTCGGACCTGATCTCGGGCGCGCAGGGCCGTCAGTACGCGAAGTTCGCCCACGGTTTCGTCTATTCGGGCGAGGGCGGTCAGGTATTCGAGGCGGCTCGTCCCCCCGATGCCGCCTCCCCCGCTCCGAGGCCCCGCCTCGGCTCCGGCCCCGGCCACCTCTTCCGTGAGGGCCGGGGCCGTCGTAGTGCCGGACGGCCGGCCGCCCGCACGATGCCGGCGGGCCCGCGGTCCGGGGACGGACAGCCCCTACGCTCCCCCCATGCATCTGCGCCAGATAGTCGTCGACGCCCACGACCCCGAGGCCCTGGCCCGTTTCTGGGGCTCGCTGCTGGGTGGTACACCGGTCGGCGGGGACCACGGAGAATTCCGCCTCGACCCACCGGGTTCCCCCTGGTTCGTCTTCCGGCCGGTCGGGGCGTCCGGGGCACGTCCCGGCCGCCTCGACTTCGATCTCACGGCCGCGGACGTCGGGGCCGCCGGTGTCCCCGACGGTGGACCGGGAGCCCACCCGCTGCCGGGAGCGACCGTCGACGACCGGGACGGCTTCCGGTCCGTACGGGACCCGGAGGGCCACGAACTCCGCATCGGTGTCGTGCCGCCCGTGCCGTCGGCGCCGCCCCGGACCGTTCCGGGGCCACCGCTCCCGGGGGCGGTGGCCAAGGCCCGGGTGCTCTTCACCGACGGCCGGGGCCGGGTCCTGCTGGTGCGGCTCCAGCCGTGGCACGACGCGTGGCACTGGGGTCTGCCCGGGGGCACCGTCGAGGCCGGCACGGAGACGCCCCGCCTGGCGGCTGTCCGCGAGATCGGGGAGGAGATCGGTCTGAGTCGCGTTCCCGGGCGCCTGCTCGGCATCGACTGGGTGCACCGTGCCCACGACCGGCCCCGTCTGGTCCATGTCTTCGACGGCGGCCCGCTGGGGGAGCAGGACCTGGAGCGCATCAGGCTCGACGGGGAGGAGCTGGCGGAGTGGCGGATGTGCACTCCCCAGGAGGCCGAGGCGCTGCTGCTTCCCCCGACCTGGGGGCAGCTGAAGGAGTCGCTCGCCGTCCTGGCCGCAGGGACCGGCCCGGCGGAACTGGTGGACGGGGTGCCGGCGCGCTTCTGAGCGCGCTCCGGCGGTCCGTCACGCGTCCGCCGGGGCCGAGGGGAGTTCCCCGGGCCGGTACGGAGGGCAACGGACCGCTGCCCTCCCCTTTTTACGCCCGCATGGACGAAACACGGCAGGCCGGTGGCTAGTATCTGCGCGGGGACGGGGCGAGCCCCAGGGGCGTGGGGAGGGTATGCGCTGATGGAGGTCTCCGAGGTCCACGACGAGGCGGAGCGGGAGCCGGGATGGTCCTCGCTGTCCTCGCTCTTCGGCTTGAGCGACCTGCTGCTGGACGTCTACCGCACCGTGGTCGGCCGTCCCGGGTGGGGGGTCTCCGGGATAGCCCTGCATCTGGGAGTGGCGGAGTCCCAGGTGCGTTCCTGCCTCGACGAGTTGGCCGAGCTCTCCATGCTCTATCCGGCCACGTACTCCGTGAACCCCGTCGCGCTGAACCCCGAGATCGGCCTGGCCGCTCTGCTGAACCGGCGTGAGACCGAGATCCAGAGCCAGCAGGCCCAGCTGGCCGCGGCGCGTACCAAGGCCGCCGAACTGGCGGCCGTCTACTCCGCCCAGCAGGGGAGCCGGGGCAACCTGGGCCTCGAACAGCTCGAAGAGATCACCGCGGTACGGGCGCGGCTGACCGAGATGGCCGACCACGCCCGGGAGGAGCTGCTCTGCTTCATGCCGGGCGGAGCGCAGAGCCAGGAAGCCCTGGACGCCAGCAGGCCGCTGGACGAGAAGAGCCTCTCCAGGGGGGTCCGGATCCGGACGCTCTACCTGGACAGCGTCCGTAACGACCGGGCCACCACCGAGTACGCCCGCTGGCTGGCCGGACTCGGCGGCGAGATCCGGACGATCCCCTCCCTGCCGGTCCGGATGCTGGTCGTGGACCGGTCCGTGGCCCTGCTGCCCACCGACCCGGAGAACAGCCGGGCCGGGGCGGTCGTGGTGAAGGCTCCCGGGGTGCTGGCCGCGCTGGTGCACCTCTTCGAGGCGACCTGGCAGCAGGCGAGTCCCCTGGACGGGGCGCAGCCTTGCGGGCCCGGCGGGCTCACGGCGCAGGAGCTGGTCCTGCTCAAGCTGCTGGAGCTGGGCCATACGGATGAGGTCGCGGCCCGCAAGCTCGGCGTCTCGCTGCGCACGGTGCGGCGGATGATGGCGGACATCCTGGGACGGCTGGGCGCGCGCAGCCGGTTCGAGGCGGGGCTGTTGGTGACCCGCGCCGGCTGGATGTAGCTCCCGGGGTCCGTGGCAGTCTCGTGCCATGGCCGTTTGATGCCGTCGCCCATCGGGATCCATGGGCCACCGCGGTGCCAGCATGCTCCCATGTACGCAATCCACATCCGGCAGAATGTTCTGGGGGCCGGCCTGTGCCGACTGGACATCCAGGATGTCGTCAAAGAATTAGCTGCGGCTCATGATTGCGTTCTTGAGCATATCTACGCGCCTAGAACGAATGAAAATGGACATAGCGGCGTGCTCTACGTGACCGGGGAGTCCGTGAATGCCGCGGGAGCCGGCGTGCTGGACGCGGTCCGAAGGGCGATATCCGGTACCCGCATGTGGGCTGATCTGGCGATTTCTGGTGACCCGTGGTCGGTGGGGATGTGCGACGCGACGATCCGCGTGGCACCCCTGCGGATGGTCCGCACGGCCGTCGACCCGGCTTGAATGGCACTTTGTGGCCTGGGCAACTTATTGCCAGAGCAGCCTCTGGAGCGCGCTCGTGTCGTGTGCCATGTTTGCCGTGTGTCCGGCGGATGAATTTACGAGGAACGCGATTCCAAGAGAAGTCTTCGGCCCCGGGACGCGCACAGGGGAATTGTTGAATTGCTGAAGGGTCGCCATGCCTACGCGTCTTCTGATCTCGATCACCAGCTCCGTGGCCGCACTGGCCGCCGTGCTCCTGAGCACCGCGGCGGCGGAGCAGACCGCCCCGCGTGACGTCCACGCCGCATCGGTGTCGGAGCAGCCCGCGCCCTACAGCTGGGGCTGGGACTGAGGGCTGTCCCCGGTCCCTGACATCCGCGCGACGGCCGCCGCGCCGTCCCACTGGGCCGGTACGTCGAAACGGCTGTGTCGCACAGGACCTCCCGTCCCTGTGACGCGGCCGCACCGGACACCGGTCAAGGACCCGGCGGCCCGGGCCACCGTCCGTACGAGGCAGGCTCTCGTCCGGCCTCACCAGCGAGGAGATTGCATGGAGCGCGCCGACGGCGGATGTCATCTGCCGCAGTGCGGAAACGGGCGGGGCGGGTCCTCCGGGGAGGCGTCGCGCACACCCTCCGGACGCCCGTGCCGGGCGTGCGCGGACGGCATCGCCCGGAACCTCGCGGAACTGCCCGCCCTGCACCGTGAGATCGAGTACGCGCTCGGACCGACCGCGTCCGGCCGTTTCGAACGCGTCAGTGGCAGCCGGAACGTCGGGATCGAGCTCGACGAAGAGGTCTGCGCCGTACGCGCGGCGATGCTCGGTGTGCTGGCCTCCTGGGCGGGCACGGTGGCCGGCCCCGGGACGGGTCCCGCCCCCGACCGTGCGGTGGCTCCGCTCGCCGCCTTCCTGCTCCGGCACCTGGACCTGCTGCTCCGCCACCCGGCCGCGGGAGACCTCGCCGAGGAGATCGGAGCTCTCGTCGCGGACGCGAGACGGGTGCTCCAGCCGCCCGTGACGCGCCGGATCACTCTGGGCCGCTGCCCCCGGGCCGGCTGTGCGAGCGCCGTGGAGGCGTCGGCTCCCGGCCGGGACGGAGCGCCGCCCGAAGACGTGCGCTGCCGCGCCGGACACACCTGGCCGGCGGGGGATCTGCTGGCGCTGCGGCGGTCGCTGTCGGCCGGCGGGAGGGTTTCGGCGACGGCGGGGCGCACGCTGCCGACGCGGCTCGCCGCCCAGGCCGCCGGAGTGTCGGAGGCGACCGTCCGCAAATGGGCGAGTCGGGGAAAGCTGACGCGGCACGGGAGTCCCGCGCGTGCCGAATACGACGTCGACGAACTGGTCGCACTCGCCGTGGGCTGAACCGGTCCCGAGGAATTCCATCATCTCCCCCGAGGCTTTGCATGGCGTCATTGATGCCGTGCAAGGCCCTTCCGGCGTTCTCCCGGACGGTCAAATCCCTTGTTTATTGCAAGCGTTGACAGGCCGACGTGGAGGTGTCACGCTCTTTGTGGCGGAAGAAGTGTCGGAATTTGCGGGACGCCCGCAGAGGCCTTTTCGGCGCGAAAGATCCGTCGGACGCGCAAGTCCAAAGGCCCGTGTCCTCATCTTCTCCGGGTGTGCTCGGTCCGTGGCCTCGATCCGGTCGCCGGAGCACCGCAATGGAGCCCGGATTCCTTTCCCGTCGGCTCGGTACATGGGCGGAGCGCATGATGATTGACTCGGACGAAGCCATCGCGAACTCTCTGGACGCGGTCCGCCGCGCCCGGCGGGCATGGGAGGAGAGGCCCCGTGCCGCCGTACCGTCCCTGGCGCACGAAGAGTTCCTGACCCATCTGCGTGAGGCCGTCCCGTACTACCGGACACTGGACGCGACGGCCGGACTTCCGCTCGTGGGGCGTGCGGAACTCCAGGACGACGGCGGACTCTTCAGGGCGGAGCCCGAAGGCCCGCTGTACCGCCTCGCGTCGAGCGGCACCACCGGACGGCCGCTGGAGGTCACCCTCGACTCCGCTGCCTGGTACGCCGTCAACTACCACTTCTTCGAGCAGATCCGGGAGCTCGCCCAGCTGCCCCGCGCCATGTTCCGGCGGGGCGCGCCCGGCGTGCTGTTCGTCAGCAACAAGCCGGGGCGGCCCAGTTTCGTACGCCCGCTGCCGTCCCTGGACGACGCGCTCTACCTGCGCCTGCAACTCCCCGACGACGCGCGGGATCTGCCGGCGGTGCTGGGGAAGTTCCAGGCCCCCGTGCTCTACGGCAAACCGACCTATCTGCTCGACCTGCGGGCGGCGCTGATGGGCCTGGGCATCGAGCGGGCGCCGTGGCGACCGGAGTTGGTGCTGGTCAGCGGCGAGCCCCTGCACGCGGACGACCGGGAGCGGCTCACCGGCTACTTCGGGGCTCCCGTGGTGGACGCGCTCGCCTCCACGGAGGGCGGCCTGATCGCCGCGACCCCTCCGGACGGGACGGTCCACCGGGTGTTCGGCGACAACGTACGGCTCGAAGTGCTCGACGGGAGCGACCGGCCGGCGGACACCGGCCGGGGCGAACTCGTCCTCACCAACCTGGTCAACCGGAGTACGGTCTTCGCCCGCTACCGCACCGGTGACTTCGCCGAGCTGGAGACGGCCGAGGACGGGAGCCAGCGGCTCCTGCGGCTGTACGGCAGGGAGCCGGAGACGGTCCGTTTCCGCACCGCCGAGCTGTCCGCGGACGAGGTGACGCGGGCCGTCGGCTTCCTTCCGGGGCTCGCGGACTTCCAGTTCGTCCGCGGCGAGGGGGAACGCACGCTTCTGCGGTGGGCCCCGGAAGTCTCCTGCGCGTCCCCGGCCGACCTGGAGACCGCACTGCGCGGTGCCGTGGCCGGTCTCCTCCCCGGGGAGGAGACGGATGTGGAGCGGTGCGCGCGCATCACCCCCCTGGGCGGGAAGAAGCGGCGCTTCCTGCTCTGAACATCGACCACCCGGAGCCACTTCTATCTCGGCGGGGCATTTCCATGACGCTAAATCTGACCTGGACGGGCAACCAATTCCTGGACCCGCGTGAACAGACGGCCGAGATGATCTCGGCCACCGAATCCATCGACATCACCAACAAGGACGAGGTCTGGGGCGAAAGTGTGGCCGCGGCCGTCGCGGCCCACTTCGACCTCCCGGAGAAGTTCGTGCGGGTCGGGGCGGGAGCCACTCAGCTCATCGACACCGTGCTGCGCAGCGCCTATCAGGGCCTCGTGGTGGACGTCACCCCGAACTTCCATCTCACCGCCACCGTCTCCCGCCAGCAGGGCTGGAATTACCGGAGTGTTCCGGTGCGCGAGCCCTCCGAACTGCTTCCCGCGCTCGAACCTTTTCTGGACCGGCCGGACGCGGTCATCGTGCTCTGTTCGCCGCGCAACCCGCTCGGCTACCAGTTCGACATCAGTGACATCGGCGCTCTCCTGGAACGTGCCCGTGGTCTCGTGATCCTGGACGAGGTGTACGCGGACTTCGCCCCGGACTCGGCCCTGCGGCTGGTGGAGAGCCACCCGAACCTCGTGGTGATGCGCACCTTCTCCAAGGCCTGGGGCCTGGCCAACCTGCGGATCGGATTCGCGGTCTCCCAGGCCTTCGCCCGGGAGGACTTCCGGTTCTGGCTGATGCCCAACAGCGTCTCCGGGGTGGCACAGCGCACTGCGCTGCGGCTGCTGGCCCGGCCCGAGGCCGTGCGCGAGAGCGTCAGCCGCGCCCGGGAGTGCCGGGGGCTGCTGGCGGCGGGCCTGGAGAGGATCGACGGGCTGCGGGTGTGGCCTTCGGACGCCAACTACCTCTGCCTGGAGAGCCCGTACGCGGTGGCGATCGTCGATGAGCTGCTGGCCGCCGGCTACCGCACCCGGCTGCTCCACGACCTCAAGGACTATCCGGCCCAGTGGCCGCTCGGGGTGCGGATCTCCGTACCGCGGGAGGACGAGCTCGCCGCGGTGGTGGAGTGCGTCGCCCGGGTCCACGCGGCCGCGGGTCACCGGGTCGCGGCCGACCGGTGAGCGGGACGGGGGAGGTGAACGGGCCGCCGTCGCTCAGCGTCGACGGCCGGTTCGCCGGCTGGCTCTCCAGCGGTTCCTCGGCGCCGCGCCTCGTGCTGTACGACCTGGCGGAGCGGCGGGAGGCGGGCCGCTCGGGTGTCGGTGCCGCCCGGTGCAGGGCCTTCACCTGGACGCATCTGCCGGGCGTCGGTCTGGTGGTGGCGGACCCGGACGGTACGGAGAACTGGTCCCTCCACCAGGTCCGGGTCGAGACGGCCGAGTGGACGCCGCTCGGCGGCCCCTCGGCCGTGCGGGCGCGGATCGCCGGGCTCTCCGAGCGGCGGCCCGCAGAGGTCGTGCTCTCCACCGACGGTGCCGGCCCGGGTCTTCGCGACTTCGTCCGGGTCTCGCTGCACACCGGGGCGACCACGGTGCTGATGACCGGTTCGGACCACTCCGCGGTGTACGTCGACCGCGATCTGCGGCTCAGGCTGACCGAGACCGTCATGCCCGACGGCTCGCGGGAGCTGCGCCACGCCCCCGCGCCGGGCGGTGGCGACGGGGCGCTGTTCCTGCGCGTTCCGCACGAGGACGCGCTCGTGGTGCGGGTCCTGCGGTTCGCCGACGACGGTGACAGCGTGTACCTGGTGCTGCCCGACGGCCCCGACGGCGTACGGCTGGCCGAGGTGGACTGCGCGCTCGGAGAGCCGGCTGGTGTGCCGCGGACCGTGCGCGCGGTGCGCGGCGGGGACTTCTCCACCGTGCTGTTCGCGGAGGACACCGGCAGACCCGACCTCGTGCACGTCGAGCGGGAACAGCGGGTCTGCGAACCGCTCGACGAGGAGTGGGTGCCACGGATCGAGCGGCTGCGCGAGGCGCTCGGCACCGAACCGGTGGTCCTGGACCGCCGGGGCGAGCGCCTGCTGGTCGCCGCTCAGGGCCCCGAGCGGGACGCGCGGTACTTCGTCCACGACACCGCCACCGACGACACCTGGCCGCTCTCGGAGGCCCGGCCCGGCCAGGGGCCGGCGGCGGTGGAGTGCAGGCCGGTCCGGGTGCCGCTCCGGGACGGCGCTCACGCCGTCACCTACGTGACCCGCGGGGACCGGGAACGGCTGCGGGGCGGTCCCGGCCCGGCGGTCCTGCTGGTGCACGGAGGGCCCTGGCGGCGAAGCCGCTGGGAGTACGCCGAGCGGCGGGTCTGGCTGGCCGAGCAGGGCTGGACCGTGATCGAGCCCAACTTCCGCGGCTCCACCGGGTTCGGCAGCGCCTGGATCAACGCCGCGGACCGGCAGTGGGGCGCGGCCATGCAGGACGACCTGGAGGACACCCTGGACTGGGCGGTGGCCGAGGGCCTCGCCGATCCGGACCGGATCGCCCTGCTGGGAGGGAGCTACGGCGGCTATGCCGTCCTGCAGATGGCCGCGACCACCCGCAGGGCGCTGCGCTGCGTGGTGGCGACCTCACCCCTGACGGATCTCGTGCGGTTCCTGGCGGCGCCCCCCGCCTTCTGGCAGGCCGCGGCGCCGATGCTGCGGCGCCGGGTGGGCGACCCGGACGTACCGGAGCAGCTTCGGGCGCTGACGGAGGTCTCGCCGGTGAACCGGCCCGAGGGGTTTTGCTGCCCCGTCCTGCTGGTGCACGGCGCCCAGGACAGCCGGGTGCCCGCCGAGATGGCGACCCGGATGTTCATGGGCCTGGCACAGGCCGGCCGGGACGCCACGCTCGCCCTCTTCCCCGACGAGGGGCACGAGGTGGTGAGCACCGGCAACCGGAACGCACTGGACTCCCTGATCGCCCGGTACCTGGACGAGTGGCTGGGCGGGACGGGGGCCGCGGAGCCGGGACGGGACCGTACGGCCGTTCCGGGTGACACCACCGTGAAGCTGTTCGACTCACCCCGCGCCGTCCGCCGGAAGGCGGCCCCGGCGCCGACATCTGGAGCGGATCATGGCACTTCATCTGACGCGCAGTAACGCGCTGCTGCTGCTGACCCCGAAGACGGGCAGCACCTGGATCCGGAAGAAGATCAGGGAACTGGGCATCGCCTTCGAGGAGGTCGGCGATCCGGCGATGCGCGAGCACGACCTGCTCGCCGCCTTCGACCGCTCCGCGTACGGCTTCGTCGGCGCCTTCGTGCGCGATCCGCTGGAGTGGTACCGCTCCTACTGGTCCTACCGGATGGAGAAGGGCTGGCGCCCGCAGTACCCGCTGGACGAACACTGCGAGAGCGACGACTTCGAGACGTTCGTGCGCCGCGCGGTGACGACGTTGCCCGGAGCGCTGGGCAACATCTACACCTCGTACGTGGGCGCTCCGGGCGAGGAGGTCGACTTCGTCGGGCGGCAGGAGAACCTTGCGGACGACTTCGCACGCTTCCTGGAGCTGGCCGGCGAGGAGTTCGACGCGGACGTGCTCGCGGAGGGCAGCCGGATCAACGCGACGAAGATCCGCCCCGACTACCCGGAGGAGCTCAAGGAGCTGATCACTCTCTCGGAGTGGCAGACCATGGGGCGCTTCGGCTATCTCGCGGGCCGGCCGGACCCGATCGGGCTGGCCGAGATGCAGGACCGCTACCCGCAGGACGCGAACGACCTGCGGCTGCTCACCCTCTGGACCGAGAAGATCCACTGGGTGCCGGACGACAAGAAGCGGGAGGCCGGCCGGCCGGTCGCCGCGGAGACCCGGTACGCGCGGGTGAACAGCAACTTCGCGCTGTACGCCGAGCACAAGAAGCTGGATCCCGACTACGCGGGCGGCCGTTACCGCGAGGCGCTGCGGCTGGACCCGGTGCACCCGCGGACCCTGTGCAACTACGCGCTCCACGTGGCGAAGCACGAGGACGACGCCGCCCGGGCCCGTGAGCTGATGCTGCGCGCGCTGGCCGTCCGCCCCAACCACCCGTACACGCTGGGCAAGCTGGCCTGGCTGACGGCCGGGCGGCTGGCCGATCCGGCGCTGGCGGAGGTCCTCTACCGGCAGAGCCTCGCGGCCAACGCGGCCCAGCACGAGCTGCGCGTCGAGTTCGCCAACTTCCTGGCCGGGCAGGGCCGTACGGACGACGCGCTCGCCCTCCTCGGCCCCGAGGCCGAGAGCCGCGGCGCAGACCGGCTGACCCTGCTCACGCACGCCTCGCTGCTGGCCCGTTCGGGCCGTGTCGCCGAGGCCAGGGATTTCCAGCGGCGGGCCGCCGACTCGGTGGCGACCGCCGCCTGAGTGCCGTCCGGCCTTCCGGACGGGCGGGCCCGGGGCCCGTACCTCCTCCCGCAGGACCATCGCCAAGGAGGCGACACGATGTACACGGAGAACGCACTGGCCCACGTCATCCAGGACGAGAGCGTGTCCGGCGCGGGCAAGTCGGTCGAGCAGATCGCGGCCGCGGCGCGCGAGGGCATGGAGAAGAACCGGATCTGCCTGATCCGCGACTTCGCACTCGACCCCGACCTCTACCTCGCCTTCCTCGGGGAGTTCGGCGAGCCGCTGATGAACTACTCCTCGCTCAGTGCGCTGGCGAAGACGGACCCGCACCCGCAGATCAACCGGGTCAAGTACAAGAAGAAGGCCGAGGGTGCCCAGTCGGTGCACTACGTCGCGGGCGGTCTGCGACCCCACTCGGCGCGCTCCTGGCGTTCCCCTCGCCCCTCGCACTTCGCGATGCTGATGGTCGAGCCGGGATGGCGGGAGGTGCCGGCCGGAGAGCGCGGCGAGTCCGTGGTGGTCAGCTGGCACGATCTCTTCGTCCGGCTGGCCGAGCGCGACGGAGAGGTGTTCCAGGAGCACTTCGACCGGTTGTCCGCCACGCCGATCACCTTCGAGGCCAACAACGTCCGCGAGGAGCTCAGCAGCCTTCCGCTGCTCTACCCGCTGGCGGACGTCCGCGGCCCGTACGACGTCGGCGTCCGGCTGAAGCAGGACCTGCGGGACAAGATCGTGGGCATCAAGGACCGGATTCCGGACTTCGAGGCGTACCGGACGTCACTTGACTACCTCCTGGACGCCAGTGCGGACGAACAGTTCTTCGCCTGCTTCCCGCTGGAGCGCGGCGATCTGCTCCTGCTCGACAACCACCGCTTCGCCCACGGCCGCCTCAAGATCGTCGGAGAGTACGTCGTCGACGACGAGGCACGGACCAACAACCGGGAGCTGTGGAGCGTCACGGTTCACTGACGCACGGACAACCGAGGGGTCCCGTCCGGAACTCCCGGGAGGAACAAGGAGAGTGACGACATGAGCAATGCCGACGACAAGCCCGTCGAGGCGGCCGAGCCGGCCGCGGTGGACGGCGGGGAGCAGGCCGACCTGGTCGCGGTGTGCGCCGAACTCCAGGGTGAGCTCGACGCCCTGATCGGCGGGTCCGGCACGAACGCCGCGGCCCAGTCGCTGGACACCGCGGTGGCCTCCCTCAAGGAGGTCGAGCAGCGGAACGTCTCGTCGGTGCAGCTGGTGGCGCTCGACCACAGCTGAACCCGGCGCGGCCTGCCGGCCGGCCCGAGCGCCGGACGCGCACGGGCCCGGTCGTAGCGATTCACCACTGAAGTGCGGTGGACGGCCGGGTTTCCGCCCCTGTCGTTTAACGCGGCAGG
>NZ_JBHWZJ010000233.1:0-11323 GCF_042728415.1 Streptomyces sp. NPDC060198
GGCCGGAGCCGGGGCAGCGGGGGCCGGAGCCGGCGCGGCGGCCACGGGGGCCGGAGCGGCGGGGGCGGCCGGAGCCGGAGCCGGAGCGGCGGCCGGAGCCGGAGCCGGAGCAGCGGGGGCCGGAGCGGCGGCCGGAGCCGGAGCCGGAGCAGCGGGGGCCGGAGCGGCGGCCGGAGCCGCGCCCTTGGCGCCGATGACGGCGAGCTTGGCGCCGACCTCGGCGGTCTCGTCCTCGGCGACGACGATCTCCAGCAGCACGCCGGAGACCGGGGCCGGGATCTCGGTGTCGACCTTGTCCGTGGAGACCTCGAGCAGGGGCTCGTCCTCCGTGACCTCCTCGCCGACCTCCTTCAGCCAGCGGGTGACGGTGCCCTCGGTGACGCTCTCGCCGAGCGCCGGGAGGGTGACGTCGGTGCCCTCGGCGGAGGACGCGCCGGTGGCGGCCTCGGCGGTCGGGGCCGGGGCGGGAGCCTCGGTCTCGGTCGACGGGGCGGTGGGCGCCTCGGTGGCCGGCGCGGCGGCCGGAGCGGCAGCCTCGGCAGGGGCGGCGGCGGGCGCGGGGGCGCCGGAGCCGTCGTCGATGATGGCCAGCTCGGCGCCGACCTCGACGGACTCGTCCTCGGCGACCTTGATGGACGCCAGGATGCCGGAGACGGGGGCCGGGATCTCGGTGTCGACCTTGTCGGTCGAGACCTCCAGCAACGGCTCGTCAGCCTCGACGCGCTCGCCCTCGGCCTTCAGCCAACGGGTGACAGTGCCCTCGGTGACGCTCTCGCCGAGCGCCGGAAGGGTTACGGAAACCGACATGGTTTCGGTTGCTCCTTACGAATTGCGGAAGTGGTCGGTCGTCGCCCGGGACTGGATCAGTCGTGGGAGTGGAGCGGCTTGCCGGCCAGCGCGAGGTGGGCTTCGCCCATGGCCTCGTTCTGGGTCGGGTGGGCGTGGATGAGCTGCGCGACCTCGGCCGGCAGCGCCTCCCAGTTGTAGATCAGCTGAGCTTCGCCGACCTGCTCGCCCATGCGGTCGCCGACCATGTGGACGCCGACCACGGCACCGTCCTTGACCTGGACGAGCTTGATCTCGCCCGCGGTCTTCAGGATCTTGCTCTTGCCGTTGCCCGCCAGGTTGTACTTGAGGGCGACGACCTTGTCCGCGCCGTAGATCTCCTTGGCCTTGGCCTCGGAGATGCCGACGGAGGCGACCTCGGGGTGGCAGTACGTCACCTTCGGCACGCCGTCGTAGTCGATCGGGACGACCTTCAGGCCGGCCAGCCGCTCCGCGACGAGGATGCCCTCGGCGAAGCCGACGTGCGCGAGCTGCAGGGTCGGGGCGAGGTCGCCCACGGCCGAGATCGTGGGCACGTTGGTCTGCATGTACTCATCGACGAGGACGTAGCCGCGGTCCATCGCGACCCCGGCCTCCTCGTAGCCGAGACCCTGCGACACCGGGCCGCGGCCGATCGCGACCAGCAGCACCTCGGCCTCGAAGGTCTTGCCGTCGGCGAGGGTCACGCGGACGCCGTCCTGCGTGTACTCGGCCTTGTCGAAGAAGGTGCCGAGGTTGAACTTGATGCCGCGCTTGCGGAACGCGCGCTCCAGAAGCTTCGAGCTGTTCTCGTCCTCGACCGGGACCAGGTGCTTCAGGCCCTCGACGATGGTCACGTCGGTGCCGAAGGACTTCCACGCCGAGGCGAACTCGACACCGATGACGCCGCCGCCGAGCACGATGGCCGACTTCGGGACACGGTCGAGCTTCAGCGCGTGGTCCGAGGAGATGATGCGGTTGCCGTCGATCTCCAGGCCCGGCAGCGAGCGCGGCACGGAGCCGGTCGCCAGCACGATGTGGCGGCCCTGGATGCGCTCGCCGTTCACGTCCACCGAGGTCGGGGACGACAGGCGGCCCTCACCCTCGAGGTAGGTCACCTTGCGCGAGGCGATGAGACCCTGCAGGCCCTTGTACAGGCCGGAGATCACTTCGTCCTTGTACTTGTGGACGGCCTCGATGTCGATGCCCTCGAAGGTGGCCTTGACACCGAACTGCTCGGCCTCGCGCGCCTGGTCGGCGATCTCGCCGGCGTGCAGCAGCGCCTTGGTCGGGATGCAGCCGTTGTGCAGGCAGGTACCGCCGACCTTGCCCTTCTCGATCAGGGCGACGTCCAGGCCCAGCTGCGCTCCGCGCAGGGCCGCGGCGTAACCGCCACTGCCACCGCCGAGGATCACTAGGTCGAAAACGGTGCTGGCGTCGTTCGCCACGTCACGTCCTCCATGCATGTGCGCCGTACGCCGGGCCCCGTGGGGTGTGACCGGCCGGTCGGCTGGTGTTCGGCCGCTTGAGTCGTTCGGCCCTGTGGTGGGGGCCCTGTCCTGCCGAGAACCCATCTTCGCACTTGTTGACCGCCGACGGGACGCGGGGCCCGTTCCGGACGGGGCGCCGTGCGTCACGTCACGGGTCCGATCCGCGCAGAAACATATGGATTCAGGCGAGTTCGTCCAGAGCGAAACCGGTTCGAACGGGAGCCTGCCCCCGTTCGTACGGCGCACTCAATGCGTACAGCCCCGGACATCCGCCCGGGGCTGTACGAGGTCGGTCACGGCGGACCGGCGGGTGGTCAGCCCAGGTCGCCGGCGGCGGTGAGCTCCGCGAGCCGGACCAGGGTGCGCACCGAGGAGCCGGTGCCGCCCTTGGGGGTGTAGCCGTACGGCGCGCCCTCGTGGAAGGCCGGGCCCGCGATGTCCAGGTGCGCCCAGGCGATGCCCTCGCCGACGAACTCCTTCAGGAACAGACCGGCCACCAGGCCGCCGCCCATCCGCTCGCCCATGTTGGCGATGTCGGCGGTCGGGGAGTCCATGCCCTTGCGCAGGTCCGCGGGGAGCGGCATCGGCCAGGACGCCTCGCCGACCTCCTCGGCGATCTCGTGGATCGACGTACGGAAGGCGTCGTCGTTCGCCATGATGCCGAAGGTGCGGTTGCCGAGCGCCAGCACCATGGCACCGGTCAGCGTCGCGACGTCGACGATCGCGTCGGGGGCCTCCTCGGAGGCGCGGGTCAGCGCGTCGGCGAGGACGAGCCGGCCCTCGGCGTCCGTGTTGAGGACCTCGACGGTCTTGCCGCTGTACATGCGCAGCACGTCCCCCGGGCGGGTGGCGTTGCCGCCCGGCATGTTCTCCGCGAGCGCCAGCCAGCCGGTGACGTTGACGCGCAGGCCGAGGCGGGACGCGGCGACGACGGTCGCGAACACGGCGGCGGCGCCGCTCATGTCGCACTTCATCGTCTCGTTGTGGCCGGCCGGCTTGAGCGAGATGCCGCCCGAGTCGTAGGTGATGCCCTTGCCCACCAGGGCCAGGGTCTTCTCCGCCTTCGGGTGGGTGTAGGCGAGCTTCACCAGGCGGGGGCCGTGAACAGCCCCCTGGCCGACACCGATCAGGCCGCCGTAGCCGCCCTTGACCAGGGCCTTCTCGTCGAGCACCTGGACCTTGATGCCGTGCTCCTTGCCGGCGGCCGTGGCCACGGCGGCGAAGGACTCGGGGTAGAGGTCGTTCGGCGGGGTGTTGATCAGGTCGCGGGCGCGGTTGATCTCCTCGGCCACGGCGACGGCGCGCTCGGCGGCTGCCTTGAAGGCCTTGTCGCGCGGCTTGGCACCGAGGACGGTGACCTCGGCGAGAGGCAGCTTCGGGCCGTTGTCCTTGGCCGACTTGGGAGCGAGCTTGTTCTCGCCGCCCTGGTAGGCGGTGAAGGCGTACGCGCCGAGCAGGGCGCCCTCGGCGACGGCGCCGGCGTCCTCCACGGTCGCGGCCGGAAGAGCGAAGCCGGCCTTCTTCGCGCCGGTCAGGGCACGGGCCGCGACACCGGCGGCGCGGCGCAGGGTCTCGGAGTCGTAGGCGTCGTCCGAGTCCGGGGCCGTACCGAGGCCGACCGCGACGACGACGGGGGCCTTGAGGCCGCCGACGGCGGGAACCTTGGTGAGTTCGCCCTCGGCACCGGTGGCGCCCAGGGTCTCCAGGACGGCGGCGAGCTTTCCGTCGAACGCCTTGTCCACGGCCTCGGCACCCGGTGCGAGCACCGGTCCCTTGGAGCCCTTGGCGAGGCCGACGACGAGTGCGTCGGCGCGCAGCGTCGCCGCACCTGCGGTGCTGAGAGTGAGAGCAGTCACGGTGGTGAATTCTCGCTTCCGTTGAGTACATGGAATCGGTCGAGGGGTGGGCCGACCGTGCCCGGCGCATCGTAGACGTGTCCGCAATGCCCGGGGAACGAGCCTACGCGCGCCGTTTGAGCCGAATCACGGCGGTGGTCGCAGCAGTAGGACGTCCGGGCCGGTCAGGGCGGTTCTCGGGGCGAACGGACCCATCGCATAGGGTCGTTGTGAGGCAATGGGTCGAAGGTGCGCCGGGGCGGGTGCGCGGGTACGGGAACGGGGTCGGGCAACGGTGTACGGGACAAGGCCGGGCCGCACGGTGGCGGTCACCTTCCTGATGGTGTCGCTGCTGCTCTCCGGCTGCACCTCGGGGGAGTCCCGCGGGGCACAGGGCGAACCCTCCGCGGCGGGTGCCCCGAGGGCCCCCGCGGCCTCGTCGGCCGGGCGCTGGCAGCCGCGGCCCGGCGTGGACTGGCAGTGGCAGCTCTCCGGGCGGCTCGACGCGGGCGTGGACGTACCGGTGTACGACATCGACGGCTTCGACCACGACGCCGCCGCCGTCGCCGGTCTGCACGACCGGGGCCGCAAGGTCATCTGCTACCTCTCCACGGGCGCCCACGAGGACTTCCGTCCGGACGCCGACGCGTTCCCCGCCTCCGTGCTGGGCAAGGGCAACGGCTGGGAGGGCGAGCGCTGGCTCGACGTCCGGCGCACCGACGTACTGGAGCCCCTGATGGAGGCCCGGATCGCGATGTGCGCGAAGAAGGGCTTCGACGCCGTGGAGCCGGACAACATGGACGGCTACCGCAACGACACCGGCTTCCCGCTCACCGCTGCCGACCAGTTGGCGTACAACCGGCTGATCGCCCGCATCGCGCACCGCCACGGTCTGGCCGTCGGCCTCAAGAACGACCTCGACCAGATCCCCGCGCTCGAACCGGACTTCGACTTCGCGGTGAACGAGCAGTGCGCGCAGTACGGCGAGTGCGAGGAGCTGACACCGTTCGTCGAGGCGGACAAGGCCGTCTTCCACGTCGAGTACGAACTCCCGGCCGCCGCGTTCTGCGCCCGCTCGCGCGAACTCGGGCTCAGCTCGCTGGAGAAGAAGTACGAGCTGGGGGTCTGGCGCAAGAGCTGCACGACGGGGACGGGGGCCCCGGCGGGCGCGTGAACCGCCGCGGTGTCGTACCGCCCGGCCGCGAGCTTCCTCCCCGGCCGTGCTTCCTCCCCGGCCCGGTGGGGCGCGGCCGGTACGGATGACCCGACAGCGGGCCCGGGCCCGTACGGACACGCGTCAGCCGAGTGCCAGCACCACCAGTGCCGCCGTCGCCGCCGTCTCCTCCACCGCGCCGAACACGTCCCCCGTCACCCCGCCGAACCGCCGCACGCAGTGCCGCAGCAGCGCCTCGGACGCCCCGAGCGCGAGCAGCGCGGCGAGCGCGTGGTGCACCACCCCGCCCGCCCCGGCCCACTGCGCCCCGCCGGCCGCCGCGCAGGCCGCGACCGCGACCACCGCGACAGAGACCGCCCCCGGCACGGGAACCGTGCCGGCCACCACTGCGCCCAGCCCCTCCGGACGGGCCGCCGGTACGCCCCGGCGCGAGGCCAGCGTCAGCGCGAGACGGGCGGCGACGGCGGCCACCACCGTGCCCGCCGCGCCCTCGGCCCAGCC
Organism: Streptomyces sp. NPDC060198; assembly: GCF_042728415.1. Classification (NCBI taxonomy): domain Bacteria; kingdom Bacillati; phylum Actinomycetota; class Actinomycetes; order Kitasatosporales; family Streptomycetaceae; genus Streptomyces; species Streptomyces sp. NPDC060198. The sequence continues at coordinate 5,805 of NZ_JBHWZJ010000233.1, forward strand.
GCGCCCGTAGAGCTCGTAGCCGGCGGCGACCTGGGCCAGCAGGACGAAGAGCAGGGTGATCACGCCGAACGGCCCGATGTCCGACTGCTTCATGATCCGCAGCGCGTCCTCGGCCGGCTTGCCACTGCCGAGGCCGTCCGCCGTGTCCGCGAGGCCGTCCAGATGGAGTCCCCGGGTGAGCGCCGCCGGTACGGCGGCGGAGGCGACCGCGGCGAGCAGCGGGCCCGAACCGAGCAGCAGCGCCAGCGAACCCAGTCCCGCCGCGAGCAGCCCCACCACGAGCCCGGCGAGGGGCGCGCAGAGCATGCCCGCGCGGGCGGCGTCACGGTCCCAGCGGGTGACGCGGACGGGCAGCACGGTGAGGGTGCCGAAGGCGAAACGGAGGCCGTGGCCGTTCAGGGAGTTCACCGCGAGCACGTTAGTGCCTCCCGCCGGACGGTCCGGTCGGGACGGAGGCCTCAGCCCGCGCGCAACGCCGACCGATCGGACAAGATGTGACGAATGCACACAAGGGGTTCGGTCGGGAGAGGGTGGAATGGGTCACTGGTGGCACACCAACATCACCGAACCGGGAAAACTGCCGCTGCTCCTCGCGCTGGCCGCCTTCGTGCTGACCTTCGCCATCACCCGCACCGTCACCCGCATGATCCGGGCCGGGAAGGGACCGTTCCGCAACATCACACCCGGCGGGGTCCACGTCCACCACGTCGTCCCCGGTGTGGTGCTCTCCGTCCTCGGCGGTTTCGGCGCCGTCGCCAGTGGCCAGCACAGCATCACCGCCATGGTCTTCGCGGTGATCTTCGGGGTCGGGGCGGGCCTGGTGCTGGACGAGTTCGCGCTGATCCTGCACCTGGACGACGTCTACTGGACGGAACAGGGCCGCCAGAGCGTGGAGATGGTCGTGCTGACCACCTCGCTCGTGGTGCTGGCCCTCGCGGGCTTCTCGCCCCTCGGGGTGAACGAACTGACGGACGAACAGGAGAGCGGCAGGCTCGGCCTCGTCCTGACGATGGTCGTCAACTTCCTCTTCGTCCTGGTGACGCTCTTCAAGGGCAAGGCGCGGATGGCGGTCGTCGGCGTCCTCGTCCCCTTCGTCGCGGTGATCGGCGCCCTCCGGCTGGCCCGCCCCGCCTCACCGTGGGCCAAGCGGTTCTACGGCCACCGCCACCGGACCCGCGCCCGCGCGGTGCTGCGCGCCTACCACCACGACGTGCGCTGGGCCGGGCCCCGCCGCAAGTTCCAGGACCTGATCGGCGGGGCCCCGGACCGCGTACCGCTGCCCGGCCCGAAACCCTGACCCGGCAGGCGCTCAGACGGCCGGGTCAGCCACGACGTCGTCCCGCTCCTCGGCAGGCTCGTCGACGGGCTTCTCCGGCTCCCGCTCCGGCAGCTCGGCGGCGAAGGCTGCGGCGGCCCGCACCAGCGGGAGGGCCAGCAGCGCGCCCGTACCCTCGCCGACCGTGACCCCGTGGTCGAGCAACGGCGTCAGCGCCATCCGGTCCAGCGCCTTCGCCTGCGCCGGCTCACCGCTCGCCTGCCCGGCCAGCCACCAGTCCGGCGCCCGGAACGCGGCCCGCTGCGCCACCAGGGCGCAGGCCGCCGAGACCACGCCGTCCAGGACCACCGGGAGACGGCGCACCGCGCACTGGAGGAGGAACCCGGTCATCGCGGCGAGATCCGCGCCGCCCACCGCCGCCAGCAGCTCCACTTGGTCCCCGAGGACCGGACGGGCCCGGCGCAGCGAGTCCCGGACCGCGGCGCACTTGCGCATCCACGCCAGGTCGTCGATCCCCGCGCCGCCGCGCCCGGTCACCACCGAAGCGTCCGTACCGCACAGCGCGGCGATCAGGGTGGCCGCCGCCGTCGTGCCGCCCACGCTGAGGTCGCCCAGCACCACCAGGTCGGTACCGGAGTCGGCCTCCTCGTCCGCGATCCGGATGCCCAGCCGCACGGCCTCGGCCGCCTCCTCGGCGGTCAGGGCGTCCTCGACGTCGATCCGCCCGGTCCCGCGCCGCACCCGGCCGCGTACGACGGACTCCGGCAGCAGCTCCGGGTCGCAGTCCAGGCCTGCGTCGACGATGCGTACCGGCACCGAGAAGCTCCGGGCCAGCACCGCCAGCGGGCTCGCCCCGTCCAGGGTGGCGCGGACCAGCTCGTACGCGCTCCCCGCGGCACGCCCGGAGACGCCCAGTTCGGCGACCTTGTGGTCACCGGCGAAGAGCACCACGCGCGGCTGTTCCACGGGCCGGACCGGCACGGACTGCTGCGCGGCGGACAGCCACTCGCCCAGTTCGTCGAGCCGGCCGAGCGCGCCGGGAGGGACGATCAGCCGTCCCCGGCGTTCCTCGGCGTCGCGCCGCACACCGCCGTCGGGGCGCTCGATCAGGTCGGAGAAGTCGTCCAGGTTCACGGAGGTCTGCCTCGCGGGTCGTTGCGTCGGGGGCCGGAGCCCGCTGCGGGCTCCCTGCGGAACAGTATCCGGACAGTATCCGCCGCATCCTTCCCCCGATCGCCGCGAGGGCGCCCGCCGGGGGCCCGGCCCGCGACGACACGGCGCGCGTGCTCCGGGGCCGGGAGGACCCGCCGGAGAGATTGCCGCCGCCCGCCTCTGGCCGCGTGGAGCTACCCGGCGGTATACAAGCTCCGTCGTGTCGTGCGGTGACGGTCTCGCGCGGCGGTGTCCAGGTCCCACGGGGAGGAACAGGCATGGCGGTCAACGGACTTGCGGGTACGGGTACGGCGGCACGGCGTCGGGCACGGGCGATGGCGCTGGGGGCGGCGCTCGGGAGCTGCGCGCTGCTCGTGGCCACGGTGACACCGGCCGCCGCGCACGGGACCGGCTCGGGGCACGGGGAATCCGGGCACGCCGGCTCCGGGCACGGCGAACGCGACGGCCACGGAGGCTCCGGCCACGGAGGCGGTCACGGGCACGGAGGGGCTCCGGCGCACGGCCTGCGTTACGTCGCCCTCGGAGACTCGTACACGTCGGGGCCCGCCATCCCCCCGCAGGTCGACCTCGGTTGTGCCCGCTCCGCCCGCAACTACCCCTCCCTGGTCGCCGGGCGGAGGGACGCGTCCGCGTTTCTGGACGTGAGCTGTGGCGGTGCGACGACCGAACAGATGTGGACCGCGCAGGGCACCAACCCCCCGCAGCTGCAGGCGCTCCGACGCGACACCGATCTCGTCACGCTGCAAATAGGCGGCAACGACATCGGTTTCGGGTCCATCATCGCCACCTGTGCCGGCCTGGGCGTCCAGAACCCGGCGGGCGACCCGTGCCGGAGCCACTACACCGCCTCCGGGACGGACCAGCTGACCGAAGCCGTCGCGCTGACCGCTCCGAAGATCGAGCGCGTCCTGCGTGCCGTGCACGCGCGGTCGCCGCACGCCCGGGTGCTGGTCGTCGGGTACCCCGACCTGCTGCCCGACGACGGCAGCGGCTGCTTCCCCGCGGTGCCCTTCGCGGCCGGGGACTTCCCCTACCTGCGCGACACCGAGAAGCGGCTCAACGCGATGCTCCGCCAGGTGGCCGTCCGCAACCGTGCCGAGTACGTCGACACCTACCGGCCCACCGTCGGGCACGACATGTGCGAGGCCCCCGAGAACCGCTGGATCGAGCCGCTGGTGCCGGCCTCGCCGGCGGCTCCCGCCCACCCGAACGCCAAGGGCGAGCAGGCCATGGCGACGGCCGTGCTGAACCGGTTGGGGTAGCGGCTCCGGCAGGTGCCGGGCGCGGCTCGGGGAGCGCCCCCGCCCGGCGCCCGCGGCCCCGCGCCCTCAGCCGCGCAGCACCACCGGGATCCCCGCCACCACCAGCAGCACCGTCTCGCACTCCGCCGCGAACGCCGCGTTCAGCCGCCCCAGCTCGTCACGGAACCGCCGTCCCGCCGCCGTCGCCGGGACCACGCCCGAACCCACCTCGTTCGTCACCGCCACCACGGTCCGCGAGGTCTCCCGCACGGCGGCGACCAGCTCCGCGACCCGCGCCCGCAGCGCCTTCTCGCCGCCGTCCGCCCACCGGCCGTCGTCCCAGGCGTCCACCCGGTCCATCGCGTCGGTCAGCCAGAGCGAGAGGCAGTCGATCAGCAGCGGCGGCCCGTCCGCCCGCAGCAGTTCCGCGACCTCGCAGGTCTCCTCGGTGCGCCAGGCGGACGGCCGGCGCTCCCGGTGCAGCCCGATGCGCGCCGCCCACTCGGTGTCCCCGTCCCGCCGCCCGCCCGTCGCCACGTACACCACGTCCGGGAAGGTCTCCAGCCGCAGTTCCGCCTCCACCGACTTCCCCGACCGGGCGCCCCCGGTCACCAGGGTGCGGCGGGGCACCTCCGGGAGGGTGCGGTACTCCCCGGTGACCAGCGTCGTCCCGTCGGGCACCGCCCGGGCACCGGCCGCCGCGAGCCGGCGGTCCAGCTCGGCCCCGGGAGGGGCGTCGTGGTCCAGGTGGACGGCGACGATCTCGGTGACCGGCCCGACCGCGTCCACCGCACGCAGCCGCGCCAGCGCGTCGGGCCGCCCCACCACATCGCCGACCACCAGGTCGTACGGCTCCGCGAACGGCTCGGCGAGCCCGGCCGGAGAGGCGCCCTGCGGCAGGTACAGCAGCCGTTCGCCGGCGGGGGAGACGACCTCGTACCCCGTGCCCGGCGCGTCCATCGGCACCGCCCGCACCCGGTGCCCGCTGATCAGCGTCAGCACCTGTCCGTCCGGCACCCGGCCCGCCCGGGGGAGCCCGGGGGGCAGCTCGACGGCGGGCCCGTTCTGGGGGCGGGTCAGCAGCACCTGGCGCACCCCCGCCAGCGAGTGACCCGCCCGCGCGGCGGCGAGCGCCGCGCCCGGGGTGAGGTCGAGCAGCACGGCGTCGTCGACCAGCAGGGCCGTGGTGGCCCGCGCGGACCCGCCGAGGGCGGTCGCGCACACGGCGCAGGGGCAGTCGGGCCGGGGCAGCCCGCCGGGGGCTCCGGTGCCGAGGAGAGTCAGTTCCACACCATGATCCTGCCGCGTGCGCGCCGAGCGTGCGCGCCCGGCCGCGCCCGCGAGACACGCCGCGGACACCCGCGGACCCCCGCGGCCTCCCGCCGGGGCCTGCGTGAGCGGGTTCCGGGCACCCCCGACGGCAATGTTCCGGACGATCGCGGCAGGATCGCGGGTGGAGGCCCTAGGCTCGGGGCAGCATCAGGACCCAGGAGGCTGACATGGCGTGGACGTGGCGGTTCGAGAAGTCCGACGGTACGGAGACGGAGCCGGCGCTGCAGCCGGAGGAATTCACGACGCAGGGTGACGCGGAGTCCTGGATCGGCGAGTTCTGGAAGGAACTCCTGGACGGCGGGGCGGACCAGGTGACGCTCTTCGACGACTCCACGAAGATCTACGGCCCGATGAGCCTCCACGCGGAACCCGACCCGGCTCCGGACGTGGACCCGGAGCCCGACGAGCCCTCCGGCACCGACGCGGCGGCGGAGCCCGGCCCGGACGCGGAGACCGTCTGACCGTACGGGAGCGGGCGGCCCCGGAACCTCCCGGAC
>NZ_JBHWZJ010000234.1:0-11300 GCF_042728415.1 Streptomyces sp. NPDC060198
GGGCTTCTCACGGACTGCGTCGTCTCACACGCCCGGACCTGCGGGCACGGAGTCGGTCGCCTCCGTCCACAGATCCTGCTCGGCGCGATCCGCCTGGATCTGGCGGTACACGAGGAGCCCGCCGATGGCGGCCAGTGCGACCAGGAGAAGCTTCTTCACCGCGCGACCTCGTCTTTCCTAGGTTTTAAGGGACTTCTGCCGCCCGACTATACACACCGGCCGATACCGATCGGTGACCTGCCCGAGCCCCCGCCGAGGGCCCCGCCCCGGGCGATCCCGAAGGCCCGCGCAGCCCTCGGACCGCCCTCGAGGAAACCCTTTGGCGGCCCCACTGACAGGTCCTGGGACGTTCCACCAGCCCGGTTGCACCATACGAGTGGTGTTCATCAGAAGATCGGCGCACCGGTGGCGTCGCTCCCAGAAATGCGCTTCGACATCCACATCATCAGAAAGGTAAGCAAACCGGACCACCTGAAAGTGAGGGGCCATGAGCGCCTTCAAGGTCAAGAATCTCTGGACCGCCTTCATCACCGCCTTCTTCGCCCTCCTCGCCTCCCTCGGCCTCGCCGCATCGAACGCCTCGGCCACGGAGCAGCAGCCGACGCACACCACGACCCAGGAGCACACGGGTGCGACCGCGGCAACCGCGACCACCCCGTCGGTCCGATGGACCCTTCCGCGTGACAGGGCGCTCCCACCGACGATGAAGCAGCGCATCCGCGCCGAGGCGCACGGCTCCTCACCGGCCACCAGGCACCTGCCCGCCGACACCGCGAGCACCCCCGGCACCGAAACCGCCCGCACCGACTACGGTGCCTCGGAAGGCGAGTTGCCGCTCCCCCCTCCCTGACGGCCCGCACCACCAGAGACTTCAGGCCCCCGGCCCGGTACCCACCGGCCGGGGGCCTTCCCGTGTGCCCGGCACCCCCTGCCCCACGCGCCCCGGACTGAGTAGCCGTGCTCATGCGCGTCGTCGCGCGCCCGAGCACGCTGGAACGCGTACGGCAGGCAGGGGTTCGGCAGGCGAAGAGGTGGTTGCCGTGGAACGGAGTCGACCGTCGACCGGCCGGCAGGCCGGCATCAGTGTGGTTCTCCTCGTCGTCGACCTGATCGTCATCGGCTGGTTGGTGTTCCGCTACGGAATGACCGGGTGGGCCGACTCCTACGACGACGACAACCCGCCCGACGCCCCCAGCGAGGCGGTGCGCGCGACGTGGCTCCTGTTCGGCGCCGCGCTCGTCACGGGTGGCGGCTTCCATCTCCTGCGCCGGCGTACGTGCGGCACCGTGCAGCTGCTCGTCCTGGGCGCCGGGGCCGCCCTGCTCGCCAGTCTGGCCGCCGGCCGCGGGTAGCCCGCCCGGCGCCGAGCAGGCCCGGGCAGGAACGCGGGAGAGGCCGGAGACGGCCCGGTGTCAGGCGCCCGCCACCCGGCATCAGGCGCCCGGCCTCAGCACCGGAACACGACCGTGTGCGCCGTACCCCGGGGGAAACGACCGCTCCCGGAGCGACGCCCGCCCCCGAATGCCGAAGGCCCCCCACCGTTTCCGGTGGGGGGCCTTCGTACTGGTGGGGCTAACAGGATTTGAACCTGTGGCCTCATCCTTATCAGGACCCGGCCCTACACGAAGGAACCCCGCAGGTCACCCTGCAAGTCCGCCCAGCCTAGCCCTACACCGATCTACATTGCCCGGCACTCGTAGATCCCTGCCCGGCACACTGTCTCGCTGGGGTAGTCCTGGGGTAGCCACGGGGTAGCGCTCGCGGCCGGCAACAGCGCCGGGGGAGCTCATAGGCCCGAGTCCAGATAGTCGCTCTCATCCGGTCCCTCGTCCGGTCGCTGGCCAGCATCGACGTCATGGTCCCCCCCTGGCAAGCGCGAGTAGTAGTCCTCAGGCCGCATCTCCAGGTCCACGTCATCCGCGAGGGAAGCCACAAGACTGAGTTCAGGCACTGCAAGGTGAAGGTCGCACGCGGCGCAATCAAAGAAGATCGGTGTCATCGTGACTACCCACCTCTCTCTGTCCACGTAGACCAAGCCTTCCGACGACCCCTCTGACGAGCATGCCGGACAGACTGCGCGCACACAGTAGTCGTTGAGGAACTTCGGGGTGATCAAGCTAGCCACAGTGGTGAGTACGAGTTCCCGAAGTCCATCACCAATATGCGCATACCTCTCCGCGAAGACCCGACGAGACTTGGCGAGCTTCTGCTCCAACCGAATGCGAGCCGCCTCTCCCTCTTCTTGAAGCAGCTTGTCATGCATCGCCTCGTGAGGCCCCCAGTAGTCAGCGCCGATGCCGAGTTCGGCAAGCAAAGGGTCGATCGCCTTGATGGAACTGACGAAGACCCCAATGACCTCATCTCTGTCGTGGTACCCAGCGTGGGCAACGCCGTTGCGTGCATCAGCGAGGGGCCAGGGGCCTCGTGGGCGCGGAGGGATTCCGGGCAAGAGGACGCGCGCCCGTTCGTATGCCTCACCCAGTTGAATTGTCTTAACCTGCGACCCTTTGACCTGACGTAGCTCGCCATGGCCCGCTGCATAGAGGAGCGATAGAAAGTCCTTTCCCTCGACTATCAGCGACGGATGGATCCGAGCCAAGAATGCCTTCAGTAGGTGCTCCGTGGCGACCGCGGCGTGATGGACCGCCATCCCTTCCGAAGACGGCCCCTCAGCGAAGGCCGCGAAGGCCGCGTCCATCCACTTACGCGAGGAGAGCGCCAGGAGCTCAGGGTCAAGGTGCATAAGTCGGACCATAGAGGCCAACTCTTGTACGCAACACCTGTTTCCAAAGATTATGCGACCAAGTGGAGCGGCTTCTTCACACCGGTCTGACCTGGCTTCTTCTCCTCCAGCGCCGCGAGGACCTGGCCCGCGTAATCCGCTGCGGCGTGGGTGTAGAGCCACGTGACCTTCCCCGCTCGCTCGTGACCGAGGATCTCCTGGGCGATGACCTCCGGCACCCCGCGGTCGTGCAGCCGTGACGCGAAGCTGTGCCGCTGGTCGTGAAACGCCGGCCACCACTCGGTCCGCTCCCGCTGCACTTTCCGCACGCGGCCGGTGTCCGGGTCGGCCTCTTCGACGGTCACCTTCCGCGTCGTCTTCCTGCCGACACCCGATTCCTCGAGGGCGGTGGTCCAGAGGCGGCGGAAGGCGCTGCGCCGGAGTGGGGCCCGGTACGGCTCGCCAGGTGTCCCCGCGCGCTTCGAGCCGCGTCGGATCTTGTTCCGGCCGTGGAAGACGAGCTCGGCCGGGCAGAGTCCGTCGTCCGGTCCGGAGCGGTTCGTGCTGGCGTCGGGTTCGTCGGCCAGGAGCTCGCGGAGCACCCGGAGAGCGAGGCCGGTGATCGGCACCGTGCGGAGGCCAGCGTCGCTCTTGGGGTAGACCTTCCGCTTGATCTTCCCCTTCACCTCCGTGAGCACCTCGCGGACGTGGATGACGCGGCGGACGAGGTCGACGTAGCACCAGCGAAGGCCCGCGAGCTCTCCCCAGCGGAGGCCGGTCTCCTGGGCCACGATCTGCACCGCGTGCATGTAGTTGGGGAGGGCCGCGCGGATCAGCCAGAGCTGGGCGTAGCTGGGGGGCCTGCGGTCCTCGGGGTGCTTCTTCTTCACCCGGGGCAGCTTGACGCCCTCGGCCGGGTTGAACGGAATCCGCCGGTCGCGCTTCGCGGCCTCCAGCATCCGGTCGAGGATCTGGAACACCTTCACCACGGAGGAAGCAGCGAGCGGGCCACCGTTCTCGTCGTGCAGCTGGTTGACCCAGGTCTGGATGCCGAGCCAGCTGAACTCGAAGAGCTTCAGGGACCCGAAGTGGGGCTCGATGTGGTTCCGGTAGCTCCGGCTGTCCCGGTCGAGGGTGGTCTCCTCCCCGGTCTGCGTCGGCCACCACAACCGGTGCCACGCGCACAGCGTGATCTCGGACCGGGCGGGGTCGAGCCACGTCCGCTGGCGCAACTCCGTACGGACCTGCTCCAGGAACTCGATGCCGGCGGTCTCCGACGGCCAGTTCTTCGAGCGCCCTTTGCCTGTCGGGTCGGTGTAGCGGGCCTCCCACGACCCGACGTGCTCCTCGACCGGCGGCCGGTTGCCGGGGTACTTCGCGAGGCACGGCGGGCAGCCGCACCGCATCGACGGGTTCGGCCGCGGGTTGCGGGTCGGGGGCGTGGCCTGCTTCTTCTGCACGGCGGTACTCCTGATCAGAGCGGGCCGGCGGCGATGGCCTCCTGCGGGATGGTGATGGGGTCGCCGCAGAAACAGGCGAGACCGCTGCCGGTGGCGGTGGTGGTGGTGGTGGGTGCGCCGAGGTCAACCAGGAGATCCGCGAGGTCTCTGATCAGGTCGTGCGGGTGGGTGCCCCCGTGGACGGTGATGGTGATCTCGTCCGGGTCCCAAATGGCGGTCTCCGCCTGGTCGGTGGCGGTGGTGATGAGAATGCACATAGGTGTCCCCCAGGGCGCGCGAACTGCGTTGGCCGCTACGGGAGGACAGCGGGACGTTGAATCTACATCGACATGTGGACCATGCACAGGCGTTTCGGCATATGCATTCGGAGCCGTCGGTTCACCCCTCTCTGACCCACTACGCGGCTGATGCCGCCTGCCTCATCGCCTCAGCGGTTTGGACGAGTGCCCGCTGCGATCGCGTCGGCAGCTGGCGGTAGATCTCCAGCAGACGGTGCTCTCGCTCGGCGTCAGTGGGCCCCGGCACGGGGCGGCCGGCGGCCTCGAAAATCTGGCGGGGGCTGGTTTCGACTCCCCAGCTGCGCAGGATGTTCGCGAGGGCGCGGAGGTCGTCCGGGTTGATCCGGGACGTGCCCCGCGTGCGGTTCATCCACGCATTGAGGGTGGGGTACTTGATGCCGGCGGCCGCCGCCAAGTCCTTCTGAGTTTTGCCGGGTGCCTGGTCGAGGGCGCGGGTGAGTAGTGCTGCCAGGTCCTCGCCTGCGGGGGCGGGGTCCTCGGCGGCGCGCGCGGAGTCGCCGGGGGTGCTCGGGCCTGTAGTCACACACGGAGTTTCCAGTATCCGCATCTACATGCGCAAGTAGATCCGCCCCGAATGGCCGGATGCCCGGAGCGCCCCGGCGCACCTACATAACCCCTGCGCGCCCCCGTGCGGCATGCCCTCACCACGGGTAGACACCCCTTGACTCGATCTACATCTACATGCATTCTGTAGATAGCGCAGGTCACCACGGCCCGCGTGACCCCTATTCGGCCATGCGCCGGAGGACACCACCATGCGACGACTGGACAAGGGCGGCCCGCTCCGTGCCGCCATACAGGCGGCCGGGCTGGACATCCCGCACCTCGCCGCCCGAACGAAGGAGCTGGACCCGACCGGCCGGGGCCTCAGTCCCGCGTACGTCGGATTCATCGCCGGACGCGGCAAGAGCGCTCGCGAGGACTGTTCCGACCGGGCCGCCGAACTCATCTCCCTGGCCCTCGACCAGGAGGTCACCGCGCTCTTCGAGCCGGTCATCCTCACGCTTGTGGAATCTACATCTACAAGTCGATCGGCGATTCCGGTTTCCGGAAAGTCGGGCCGCCCGACGAGGACTCTGCCGGACCAGCTCATGGACCAGCACGAGCTCTCCCGCTTCCTGCGGAAGAGCCCGAGCTGGATCGACGCGCAGATCAAGCAGGCGCGGGAGGCCGGCGGTCTCTGGCCCGGCCTGATCTACGTCGGCCGGTCGAGGCGTTTCGACCCGCGCGCCGTGCTCGCCGCGATGCGCGACCAGCACGAGCGCATCTCCGCCTGAACGCACTACGGGGCCGCCCGCACCACCGGACGACCCCGAGACCCAACCCACCCGTACAGCAGAACGGAGGCAGGCCTTGACCACACAGGCTAGCCCCAAGATCACCCCGCCGGGGGCGGAGGAGCCGGAGCTCCTCGTCCGCGCCCGCAACGGCGACCGGGAGGCGTTCGCCTCTCTCTACAACGAGCACCACACCGAGTTGTCTCGGTACATCCGGCTCCGCGTCTGTGACGTGCATCTCGCCGAAGACCTCGTGCAGGAGACGTTCCTCCGCGCGCTGCGCCGCATCTCCTCGTTCACCTGGCAGGGCCGGAACTTCGGCGCCTGGCTGGTCACGATCGCCCGGAACCTGATCACGGACCACTTCCGGTCCGCGCGGGCCCGGCTGGAGACCGTCGTCGGCGACATCCTCGACGTCGACACGACCGTGGACAGCGCCGAGGCCGCCGGGCTCCGCGCGCTGGCCGTCGAGTCCGTGCACACCGCGCTGCTGAAGCTCACGCCCGAGCAGTACGGAGCCATCCGGCTCCGGTTCCTTGGTGAGCTGTCGATCGCGGAGACCGCGACCGTGATGGGCCGGACCGAGGGCAGCATCAAGCTCCTCACGTACCGGGGCATGGCGTCGCTGCGCTCTCGGCTGGCGGTGGCCGCATGAGCGACATGGCCGCACAGCTCGCCCAGTTCCAGGTCCTCACCACCCTGGCTACCGCCCACCCCACCCTGCCGGGCGCGTACATCACCGTCCCGAGTCACATCCCGAACCGTCTCATCGTCCAGCTGAACAGCGCTCCGGACTTCGAGACGTGGCGGGAGACCCTCGCCGTGGCGACCGATGCCGTGGCCCTGAGCTCGGACCGCAGGGGCTTCGACCTGGAGGCCACCGTCGTGATCGCCAACATCACCGTTGAGTTCTGGGCTCGGCTGGACGGCGGTGCGGAATCGTGAATCGGAACCTTCCCGCGACCACCACGCTCGTCCGCCAGGTTCTCGCCGGTGGGGGCGCTGACATCGCCGCTGCCATCGCGCACGCCCTAAACGGCGCCGGCCTGCTGGTGGACCCGGAGCGCACGTACGGCACCGTCCTTCGGAGGACGTCGGCCGGGTGGGCGCCGGTTGCCCCCGCCACGGGCTGGGCCCCGTCCCTCCCCACCCCCGACGCTCCGCCGGTGACTGACCTGGAGCGGGAGGCCAGTGCCTGGGACCGAGCGTGCGAGCGCGCCCAGACCCTGGCCACCGCCACCGCCACGAAGTACGGGGCCGAGCCGGAGGTCACCCGCGTCACTGTCGACCGCGACACCGTGGTCATCACCCTCCACATCGTCGAGCGGGACCGGTGGACGGGGTGGATGGCCGCCCTGGGCATCGCCCCGGAGCAGGTGACGGTCGGCGAGTACGTGGCGTACGGGCGGACGTCGTGGGACGGCGTGCCGGTCAGTGTCCTCGCGTACGACATGCCGGAGCTCTCCGACGCACCCGCCGCCGCCCCCCGCGCGACGCGGCCGTACCGGTACGCCGGAGTCGTCTACGACTTGGCGCTCGGCCTGCGGGACATCACCGGCGACACCTGGTGGCACCACGGTGAAGAGACGGCCGAGGGGATGCCGCTGCTGTCCCAGGACGGGCGGCCCGAGCGGTGCACCCTCGCGGGGATCGTCGAGCTCGTCGGCCCGCTCACCCCGGTCCGCGAGCTCGCCACGGCGAAGGGCGGTGCCTGATGGCCGCCAGTAAGACCGCGAAGACCTGGAACGCCGGCCTCACCGGCGCCCCGAAGCCGGGACGCGAGATCCGTCCGTCCGGTCGGCAGTGCGCGACCCCGAACTGCGGTGCCGAGTCGGGCAGCGTCCGCCGGGCCGTGGGCTGGGTCGTGATCGAGGTCATCGGGTCCACGGAGCCGAGGCGACTGTTCTGCTCGTGGCACTGCGCCGCGTACGGGTCCGCGCTCGCCGAACTCCGCGTCGGGGGTGGCCAGTGAGCGCGTACTCCCGGATCTACCGGAACCTCACCGCTGGTGGGATGCCCGCCGACCAGGCGGCGGCGGAGCTCGCCGACCTCCGCCGCGAGCTCGGCCAAGAGCTCGCCACCGGCCTCCTCCAGCACATCAAGGAGGTGTGCCGGTACAGCCCCCGCGACACCCACGGCCGACGCCGGGTCCTCGACCGCCAGTACGGGGCGATGCACCGGGCTCTCGACTGGATCGTCGCCGCGACCGCCACCGGCCGCCTCACCACCACCCCGCAGCAGCGCACCAGGAGCAACCCGTGAGCACGTTCACCTTCGCCCCCGCCTCCCGCGAAACCGCTAAGGCCCGCATCGCCCTCCAGGGTCCTGGCGGATCCGGCAAGACCAAGACCGCCCTCCGCCTCGCCGAGTCGCTCGCCGCTGGCGGCACGATCGGCGTCGTCGACACCGAGCGGGGGTCCGCTCTCAAGTACGCCCCGGTTCCCGGCCGCCCCGACCTGGGGGGTCACGAGTTCGTGCACCTGCCCATGGCGTTCTGCTCGCCGGAAAACCTGATTGCAGCTGTCCGAGCCGCCGAGGAAGCCCGCCTCGCCGTCCTCATGGTCGACAGCTGGTCGCACTTCTGGGCCGGGAAGGGCGGCCTGCTCGCCCGCGTCGACCAGGAATCCAAGAAGCCCGGCCACTTCGGCGGCAGCTACACGGCCTGGGCGCCAGTCAACGAGCTGGAGCAGGACATGCTCGACGCCCTGCTCGGATTCCCCGGCCACGTGATCGTCACCATGCGCACGAAGAACGACTACGAGATGGAAGGGAAGAAAGTCACCAAGGTTGGGGTGAAAACCGTCCAGCGTGAGGGCGCTGAGTACGAAGTCGACGTCGTCATCGACATGGTGGCGGGCACCGGAACCGTGACCAAGACCCGGTACGAACCCCTCGCCGACATCACCGTCCACCACCCGGGCGAGGAACTCGCGGAGATCATCCTCGAACAGCTCGGACAGGGTGTGGACCCGGTCGCCGTGATCGTGGACGCGGCCACCGCCGCCGATCTCACCCTGGACGCTGTTCTCCAGCTCTCCGCCGACGCGGCCCGCCGCAATCTGCGCCAGGCCAACGTCCTCCACCCCGGCACCGCTGAGCCGATCACTCTGGACTCTCTGCTGCGAGAGCGCCTCGGCGACGTGGTCAGCCACCTGCTTGCCGACGACTTCATGACGTACGACCGGGCGATCGAGCTGCACCGGCGCGCGGACTCGGGCGGGTGGCTCGGCGTCGAACGTCTCGTGCCGGAGACCAGCGAGATGACGACGCTCGGCGACTTGATCAAGGCCCGGGGTACGGCGCTCCGGACCGCGCCGCAGAAGGCACCGGAGGGCTCCTCCCCGAGCACCGGCAACGCCACTGCCGCGCCCAGCAACGACGGCCAGGCGGCGGCTGCCGGCGGCGAGGCGGTGACGGCTCCTCAGTCGCGGAAGATCTTCGCCACCCTCGCCGAACTGGGCTTCGACAACAGCGACCGCGAGCGCCGCCTTCGCGCGATCAGCCTGATCGTCGGCCGCCAGATCCCCACCCAGAACGACCTGACGTTCGGGGAGGCGTCGGTCGTCATCGAGACCCTGGCCGACTTCACCGGCGAGGGTGCCGCCGACCGCTTCCGAGACCACCTGAACACGCTGCTGGAAGCCGCTCGCGAGTCCGTCTCCGTCTGATCCACCACTGACTGCGGGCCCGGCCGCTCACCCCCCGGCCGGGCCCGCACCCACCCCAGAGAGGAGGACACCCCAGTGGTGGACCCCACCCCGGAACAGCGCGACGCGATCGACACGTACGGCGACGGCATCGACCTGGTGCTCCAGGCCGGCGCCGGATGCGGGAAGAGCTCGACGCTGAAGATGATCGCCGCCTCGGACCCGCGCCGACGGATGACGTACGTCGCGTACAACAAGGCCATCGCCGCCGACGCGGCCCGGTCCTTCCCCAACAACGTGCTGGCCAAGACTGGGCATGGCCTGGCCTTCGACCCCGTCTACATGCCTCGGCTCAACCGGCCCCGGCAGACCGCGCACGCCGCCGCTCAGGCGATCGACGTGAAGCGGATCCTCGGCATCATCGGCGCGACCCCGTCGATCCCGACCGACGCCGGGGCCCGGAAGGCCATGACCGGCAAGATCATCATGCGGGTGGTGCTCGACACCATCGAGCGCTGGTGCCACAGCTCCGATCCGGAGATCTGGGCGAAGCACGTCCCGCAGTACGACGGCCTCACCGGCGAGCAGCCGCGGACCGAGCTCCTCGCCCTGGTCCTGCCCGTCGCGCTCGCCGCGTGGGCCGACCTCACCGACGAGACCGGCGTGCTCAAACTCAGCCACGACCACTACCTGAAGATGTGGGCGCTCAGCGGTCCGAAGCTCCAGACCGACGTGGTGCTCCTCGATGAGGCGCAGGACACCAACGACGTCCTGTCCGCCGTCCTCTTGGACCAGGACCACGCGCAGCGGATCGCCGTCGGGGACTCCGCCCAGCAGATCTACAGCTGGCGCGGCGCGAATGACGCCCTCCAGAAGTTCGTACGGACGCTGGGAGCGCCGGAGTTGACGCTCAGCCAGTCGTTCCGCTTCGGTCCGGCCATCGCGGCCGAGGCGAACCGGTGGCTCCGGGTCATCGACGCGCCCCTCCGCCTCACCGGGTACGAGCAGGCCGAGTCGACCGTCGGACCGGTCGCCGCCCCGGACGCGATCCTCTGCCGCAGCAACTCGGGCGCCATGGGGATCGTGATGGAGGGCCTGTCCGCCGGCCGCTCCGTCGCCCTGGTCGGCGGGGGCGGGGACATCAAGGCCCTCGCGTGGGCCGCCGAGGCGCTCCAGTCCGGCGGCGTCACCGACCACCCCGAGCTCATGGGGTTTCCGTCCTGGGACGCGGTGTGCGAGTACGCCGAGGAGGAGGACGGCTCGCTGAAGGTACTCGTGAAGCTGATCAACGAACACGGGACCGGGCCCATCCTCGCGGCGGCCGACGCGCTGGTCGCGGAGGGTCGCGCCGAGCTGGTCGTCTCCACCGCGCACAAGGCGAAGGGCCGCGAGTGGAACCGCGTGCGGATTCACAGCGACTTCCGTGCCCCCAAGCCTGACCCCAAGACCGGCCTCATCCTCCTCCCGCGTGAGGAGGGGCGCCTCGCGTACGTCGCGGTGACCCGCGCACGGCAGCGGCTCGACGCCGAGGCCCTCGCCTGGGTCGACAGCATCACGGCGGTGGCGGCATGACGAACGTGCAGTGGGACCTCGCCGCTTGCCGAGGCATGGACACCAACCTCTGGTTTCCCGAGGGACGGACGAACACGGCGGACAAAGCCCGAGCCGAGGCCAAGGCCATCTGTCTCGCCTGCCTGATCCGCGAGGACTGCCTCGGCGACGCTCTCGATGAGGAGGAAGGCACGGGGGCGTCGACCCGCCAGGGCATTCGGGGCGGTCTGACCCCGAGGCAGCGGTATGACCTCGCGACCCGCCGGGCCGGTGCGCCGCCGCCGAAGCAGCGCGCCGCCTGACCCCACAACCCCGGGTGCGCGGCCGTGTCTCCCCTCACCGGC